>CAYZDF010000018.1:0-46874 GCA_964477085.1 uncultured Gracilibacteraceae bacterium
ATTCGAAATGCATAGAAAATACCAAGATTATGTCAAAGATCTCAATTATCTTTATCTCCGAGAAAAGAGCCTTTGGCAGATCGACCACGATTGGAGGGGGTTTGAATGGATTGATGTCCATAATAATAGTCAGAGTATTTTAGTTTTCCTGCGTAAGTCAGTAGAAGAAGACGATTTTCTCCTCGTGGTCATTAACTTTCAAGTTGTTCCCCATGACAACTTTAGAGTGGGAGTTCCTGATGCGGATAGTTTTGTGGAGATCTTTAATACTGATATACCATCATATGGTGGTAGTTCCGTTAGTCAAACAAAACCGATCCAGGTGGAAGCAATACCATGGCATGGAAAAGATTATTCGATTTGTATCAGAATTCCCGCCCTGTCGGGAGTCATTTTAAGACCGTTGCACGCATATAACTCTATTTGTGTTAGATATGAGGAGGTGGCGAATGATTACAGATAAGGAGCAATTTAAAAAAGAGTATCTGGAGAAGTTTGCTGAAATGGAGGGAAAAACCTTAGATGAGGGAACTCCTTGGGAGCAATACCACGCTCTTGTCATGTTGATTAAAGAAGAGATTAGTCAGCTATGGGCCGCAACCAATAATACCTATGCGAGGCAAAAAGAAAAACAGATCTACTATTTCTCTATGGAATTTTTAATAGGGAGATTGCTTTCTTACTATTTAACGAACTTTGGGATCAGAGAACTGGTCAAGGAAGGACTAAAAGAACTAGGGATTGACTTAGAGAACCTCATCGAGGAAGAAAGTGATGCCGGATTAGGAAATGGAGGATTAGGAAGGCTAGCCGCTTGTTTTCTTGAATCTATGGCTTTCCTAGGAGTTCCCGGACATGGAAATGGTATTCGGTATAAATATGGATTGTTTCAACAGAAGCTGGTCAATGGCTTCCAAGCGGAGGTTCCTGATAATTGGCTTAAGAACGGCTACCCGTGGGAAATCAGGAAACCAGAGAAAGCTGTTATCGTTAAATATAAAGGACATGTCAAGACAGAAATGATTGAAGGAAAGCTAACGTTCATCCACGAAAACTATGAGCCTGTTCTGGCGGTTCCTTATGATATTCCTATTGTCAGTTATGAAAATACACAAAATATTAACAACCTGAGACTGTGGAGTGCCGAGCCGGTTGTTGAAGAGTTTGATCTTGCCACCTTTTATCGGGGCGAATTTTCGAAAGCTGTAAGCTACCGATCTGAAGTAGAAGCGATCTCCTCTATTCTTTACCCGGAAGATAGCAGCCAAGCCGGCAGGGAGCTCAGATTAAAACAAGAATATTTCTTCGTAGCTGCCGGATTAGCATCCATTGTCCGACGTTATAAAAAGAATAACGGGTCTATTTCCGATTTTTCACGGAAAGTAGCTGTGCACATCAATGATACTCATCCAGCTCTTTGTGTACCTGAACTGCTGAGGATTCTTATCGATGAAGAAGGATTGGGGTGGGATCATGCCTGGAATATTACAGTAAATACGATTTCCTATACCAACCATACCATAATGCCTGAAGCTTTGGAGAAGTGGCCTACTGACCTCATTCGCTATCTTTTTCCCAGGATATATCAGATTATTGAAGAAATTGACCGAAGGTGCCGAGTAGAAATAGGTAACAAATATCCAGGCAACGCAGAGCTTATCAATCATGCTGCTGTCATCAGTGATGGGCATGTTTGGATGGCTAATTTAGCTGTTGTAGGCAGCTACTCCGTCAATGGCGTTGCTCAGCTGCATACTGATATTCTTAAAAAAGATATTTTGAGTCATTTCTATACGATTTACCCCTATAAGTTTAATAACAAGACTAATGGGGTGAGCCATAGGAGATTTTTGCTAGAAGCGAATCCCAGGCTTTCAAAACTGATATCAGAGTCTATCGGAGACAGTTGGAAGAAGGAAGCTCAGGAACTGGAAAAATTGGCAGCATATCAGGAAGACCCTAGTTTCCTTACTCAGTTAGCAGAAATCAAGTATCAGAATAAATGTAACCTTGCTGATTATATCCAGAAGACTCAGGGATTTAAGCTTGATCCGTTATCAATCTTCGATGTTCAGGTTAAACGAATTCATGCTTATAAGCGGCAATTACTCAATGTTTTTAAGATTATTGATCTCTATAACAGGTTGAAAGATAATCCTTCTCTTGGTCTTAACCCGCATACGTTTATCTTCGGCGGAAAAGCAGCACCCAGATATCATTACGCTAAGACCACGATCAAGCTTATCAATACGGTTGCTGAAAAAATCAATGCTGATAAGGATGTCCGCGAAAAGATAAAGGTTATTTTTCTGGAGAACTTTAATGTTTCCTTAGCTGAGATGATTTATCCCTCCGCCGACATCAGTGAACAAATCTCCACAGCAAGCAGGGAAGCATCAGGGACAGGAAACATGAAATTTATGCTGAATGGTGCTATAACTTTAGGAACGCTTGATGGAGCCAATGTAGAGATCAGAGATGCGGTAGGGGAAGAAAATATTGTTATTTTTGGTCTTACGGCAGAGAAAGTGATGAACTATTACCGACATGGTGGATATAAGTCCTGGGAAGAATATCATAATTATCCCCGCCTTAAGAAAGTAATTGACCAGTTGATCAATGGGTTCTTTGCTGAAGCTGGAGGTGAATTCAGAATTATCTACGATTCCCTCTTAAGAGATAACGATCAGTTTTTTGTACTTAAAGACTTTTGCCCTTATACAGAGGGCTTTAATCGGCTAAATAATCTGTATGCCAATCAGGAAAAATGGTTCCGGACATCTCTCATTAATATTGCCAAATCCGGGCGTTTTTCCAGTGATCGGACGATCAGGGAATATGCACAAGATATCTGGAAAGTAAAGATAGAACCTAAGTGCTAAATAACAAGGATGTAGTTTTCATTTACCTGAGAAGGAGTGAAGTGGGGTGCCAAGAAAAGAATGTGTGGCCATGTTATTAGCTGGTGGTCAAGGAAGCCGCTTAGGTTGTTTGACACGTAATGTGGCAAAGCCAGCGGTATCATTTGGTGGCAAGTATAGAATCATCGATTTTAGCCTTAGTAATTGTGTTAACTCCAATATTGATACAGTCGGTGTTTTAACTCAATATAAACCGTTGTTATTGAATTCATATATTGGGATTGGTTCTGCTTGGGATTTGGACAGTACCCAAGGGGGTATGCATATCCTCCCGCCTTTTGTCGGTGAACAAGGGGGAAGATGGTACAAAGGCACAGCCAATGCTATTTACCAAAATACCTATTTCATCAACTTCTACAATCCGGAGTACGTTCTTATCATCTCTGGTGATCATATCTATAAGATGGATTATTCCTCTATGCTTCATTTTCATAAAGAGAATAATGCCGATGTTACGGTTTCAGTACTGGAAGTTCCATGGGAAGAAGCCTCGCGCTTCGGAATTATGACTGTAGATGAAAACAGTAAGATCCAGAAGTTTTCGGAAAAACCTTCTAAACCTGACAGTAATCTGGCATCCATGGGGATCTATATTTTTAATTGGCCAGTATTAAACAACGCATTGATTGAAGATGAATTAAATAGTAAATCAGATAACGATTTTGGTAAGAATATTTTGCCGATGCTTTTAAACCAGAATAAAAAAATGTGTGCATATCGTTTTAAAGGTTATTGGAAGGATGTCGGAACAATCGAAAGTTACTACCAAGCGAATATGGATTTACTGAATAATCAACCGGAGCTTGACATCTTTGATACCGATTTCCGTATATTTTCCAATAGTGATATTCTTCCTCCTCAATATATTGGAAGCAAAACACGAGTCAAAAACTGTATTATCAGTAATGGGTGTACAATTTTAGGCGAAGTCTCAAATTCAATTATTTCTCCTGGTGTATTTGTAGGTGAGGGGGCTAAGGTGGAAGACTCCATCATCCAACCTCATGCCAGAATTCAGAATGATTCTTGGGTCAGAAAAGCGATAATTGGCGAACACGCTGAGATCAGTTCCTTCTGTTCCATCGGTATTAAAATCGGAACCAACCCAAGGCAAGCTGGAATCACTGTTATTGAAGATCATAGTATTATTAGGGAAGAATCTCTCATTGAAGAAGGTAAAAATGTTTTTCGTGGCTCTGTAGCCTGAATAAATGATGGTGGAGAAAAGAAATGAATAGAGTTATCGGGATTATATCCAGCAATTATCGGTCTGAATTCCTCCAGGGTATTACACAGGACAGACCGATGGCGGCCATTCCATTTGGAGGCAGGTATAGACTACTTGACTTTTCATTATCGAGCATGGTGAATTCTGGGATCAGAACAGTAGGGATCATAACGCCTTATCTTTACAGACCTATTCTCGACCATCTGGGGGCCGGAAAAGAGTGGTACCTGGACCGAAAATCAGGGGGGTTGTTTATTCTCCCAGGCTCCACTCATGGTATTTATTCCAGAAACAATAAGTTTGCACTTAAAGATTTAAATAATAATATGGAATTTCTGACAAGAGATAATGCAGACTACGTTATCATTAGTGGTAGCAGCTATATTTATAATCTTGATTTTAATCCGATCTTAGAAAGCCATGTAGACAGCCAGGCTGATATCACGATAGTTTACAAAGAACTATTTCTTGATGCAGACGAAGAAGACCAGGGAATCATACTGTCTACTGATCTTCATAATAGAGTATCTTTATTGAGTGAGGCTAAAGGTCAGCGAAACAAGCGGGCCAAGTATTTTACCGATATTATCATCCTTAGAAGAAAGCTATTATTGGATATTATCAAAGGTCATAAATACATAGAATATATGGATCTTATTGATGTGGTCGGAGAAAACCTAACAGGACTTAAAATTCAAGCCTATCCCCTCAAGGGTTACTTTGGAAGGATCTATTCCATGAAGAGTTACTATCAGCAAAACATAAATATGTTAGAGCCTTCAGTCCGGGATGAATTATTTATGGGTATCAATAGAATCCACACGAAGATCAAAGATAACCCGGCGACCAAATATGGAAGCAATAGCGTAATTAAGGATGCATTAGTCTCAAGTGGCTGTATGATTGATGGTAATATCTCAAGAAGTATTATTTTCCGCGATGTACTTATAGAAAGTGATGCCTGTGTCAGTAATAGCATCATCATGGAGTGTTGTCATATTGGTAAGGGTGCTGTATTGGAGAATGTCGTCTTGGATAAATATGTAAAATTAAATTCTAACTCGGTGATCAAGGGTAAAGAAGGCTATCCGGTTTTTATCGATAAGTATGCAGAGATTTAGGTTATACGAGCAAATTCTAATTTATTGAAAGAGGAGGAAGAGAAATGAATGTGCTATTCGTTATAGCTGAAGCCCACCCCTTTGCTAAAACGGGTGGTTTAGGTGATGTCGGAGGATCATTGCCGTTAGCATTGGTTAATTCAAAAACCGATGTTAGGGTTATGATGCCGAAGTATGCATCCATCCCTAATGAACTCTGCCAAAACTTGAAGGATGTAACGAATACCACTGTTGATCTCGCTTGGAGAAGGCTGTCATATAAGGTTCAGGAATTAGAGTATCAGGGAATTCACTATTATTTTATTGATAATGCCTACTATTTCGGGAGAGAAAACCTATACGGTTTTGAAGATGATGGTGAAAGGTTTGCCTTTTTTTGCCACGCAGTTCTCGCATGTCTTACCTATCTTAATTATCGTCCAGATATCCTGCATTGTCATGATTGGCATACTGCTCTCATCCCCTTATTTCTAAGAGAAAGATATGGTAATAATCCGTTCTATTTTGGGATGAAAACCATTTTAACCATCCATAATTTAAAACATCAGGGGCATTTTCCAGCTGATCAATTTCAGGATGTTTTGGGCTTGAATGGACATGAGGCTGCCTGGAAAGACATCGAATTGAACGGTAGCCTAAATTATCTGAAAGCGGGTCTTCTGAGTTCAGATGTTATTACGACGGTTAGTCCTACGTATGCTCAGGAAATCCAAAGCTCTTACTATGGAGAGAACCTGGATAGTGTCTTACGTCTGCGAAGCCATGATCTCTATGGTATTCTTAATGGGATCGATACAAAGACCTATGATCCTCAAAAAGACCCTTACCTTGTGGCAAACTATCGCAGCTCGCTATGTAAGAAAGAAGAAAATAAAATAGATATCCAACATATCCTCAATCTTCCGGTCCGTGGCAATTTACCACTGGTTGCGATTATATCACGCCTGGTTGATCAGAAGGGACTTGATCTCTTAGCACATATTCTCGAAGAGATGTTAAATATGGATTTGCAGATGGTTGTACTGGGTACAGGGGAAAAAAAGTATGAAGACATGTTTAATAATTTTTCGTGGAAATACCCTGATAAGGTGGCTGTCAGGCTTGCCTTTGATGATATTCTGGCTCGCAAAATATACGGAGGTGCAGATATACTGCTGATGCCTTCCCAGTTTGAACCCTGTGGCTTGTCCCAGATGATTGCCATGCGTTACGGTACAATCCCGGTAGTAAGAGAGACGGGTGGATTGAAAGATTCCGTCATCCCTTACAATGAATATACAGAGGAAGGCAATGGATTTTGCTTTCATAACTACAACGCCCATGAACTACTCTTTACTGTACAACGGGCTGTTCGATTATTTTATGAGGATAAATCTGCCTGGAAAGGCTTGGTGGAAAATGCTAGGAAGAGTGATTTTAGCTGGAAGAAGTCTGCTGACAAATACTTTAGTTTGTACAATAAGATATGTGATTAATAATAGCCAGGAACAATAGTGTTTAAGGTGGGATTCTATTGACATTGGTTAAAGCATACCATCATTCTCATAAAGGATATTATCGTTATCCATTCGGTGCAGCTCAATGTAATGAAAAAGTTACTTTAAGGATACAGATATTAAGTAACCTCACTGTACAGGAATGTATTCTCCGGTTATGGGAAAAAGAACAAGAAAAGATAATTCCAATGAACGGGCTGCAACAGATAACTGAAAATGGTTTAACCCAATGGGTTTATGAAGCAGATTTCCTTCTTCCTCAGGACCCGGGATTGGTTTGGTACTACTTTCGCTACAGCGTTAACGGAAAAATCTATTTCTACGGGAACAATCCAGAGGTATTAGGAGGAGAAGGGGAACAATCAGAAATCGAGCCTCCATCTTATCAGATCACAGTCTATAGGGCGTCGTATGTCCCGGAATGGTTTAGAAAAGGGATAATCTATCAGATATATGTGGATCGCTTTGCCAATGGAACTGAGGGAGGAGAAATACATCAGCCTAAGCCTAAGAGCCTCCTCCACGGGGATTGGTATGATACACCGTTTTATATTAAAGATGATCAAGGAAGGGTAACGCGATGGACTTTCTTTGGCGGCAATATTCAAGGTGTCATCAATAAACTACCATACCTTGAAGAGCTGGGCATCAGCATTATCTACTTGAATCCAATATTTGAAGCAGCAAGTAACCATAAATATGATACGGGAGACTATTTAAAGATTGACCCGATGTACGGCGATGAAGAATCGTTTGCCCTATTGATCAGAGAAGCACAACAACATGGAATATCTGTTATTCTGGACGGAGTATTCAATCATACCGGCAGTGACAGTATCTATTTTAATAAATATGGAAATTACCCTGGCATTGGTGCATTTCAGTCAGCAGAATCTCCTTACTACTCTTGGTACAGGTTCAAAGGCAGTCAGAAAGATTATGAATGTTGGTGGGGTATTGATGATTTACCTCATGTCAATGAATTAGAGCCTTCCTACCAGGATTTTATTTATCAGAACGAGAAGAGTGTTATCCGGACATGGATGCAAAGAGGAGTAAAGGGTTGGCGGCTTGATGTTGCTGACGAATTACCGGATGAATTTATTAAAGGAATAAAAAAAGCGGTCAAGGAAATGGATCCGCAATCAGTCCTGATCGGTGAAGTGTGGGAGGATGCATCACGTAAGATAAGCTATGGAAAACTTCGGGAATATTTCTGGGGTGATGAGCTGGATTCAGTGATGAATTATCCATTGAGAAAAATACTGCTGGAGTATGTCCTGGGGGTCATAAATGCCAGGATGGTTGTTAATCACATCATGAGCCTCTATGAAAACTATCCGAGAGAGAACTTTCAGGCAGCAATGAACCTGATAGGCAGTCATGATCGGGCCCGAATACTGACTCTCTTGGGTGATGCACCACCTGAAGATGAGCTTTCTGAATATCAGAGAGAATCGTATAGGTTGCCGCCAGAAGCCAGGGAGAAAGCTATCAGACGTCTCAAACTCATTTCCTTGCTGCAGTTAACACTCCCTGGTGTACCCAGCATTTATTACGGAGATGAAGCGGGAACGGAAGGGTTTTCCGATCCTTATAATCGGGGGACTTTCCCATGGGGGCGGGAAGATCAGGAAATATTAGAATGGTATAAACGGATCTTGCGACTGCGAAATGAGTATGAAATCCTGAATACCGGCTTTTTCCTACCATTTGAGGTTGGGGAAGATATTTTTGGTTTCGGTGTAAAAGGAGAAGATGAAGAGATCCTTGTACTAACCAATCGCAGTATAGACAAAGAGCGAAAAGTTGATCTATACCTCCTTGATCAGGTTTGCCAACAAAAGCTAGCAGAAAAGCTAAATTATGACCAAAATACCGAAAGCCAAAACCCAGATATTAAGAAAAACGAAGCAAGTATATCTATAAGGAATAATAGGAAAACACCACTTCAAAAAGATAATCTTTCCGTTAATCAGCCAGCTAACCCAATTCTCATGTTGGATTTGCTCAGTGGAATCATTATCAAACAATCTGATAAGAACAATACGATTCGTTTACAACCCTTAGAAGGCAAAATGTTTTATAAGAAATATATAACTGAACTCAGGCTTGACCGATCAAGTGGCTGTCTATTACATCTGACTTCCCTTCCCTCCCCTTGGGGAATTGGAGATCTTGGACAGGAAGCTAGAGAATTTGTTGATTTCCTCGCTGCGTCTGGGCAGAAATTATGGCAGGTGCTTCCACTAAACCCGCCGGGGGAGTGGCATTCTCCTTATCAAAGTGCTTCGGTCTTTGCTGGAAATACCCTCTTAATTAGCCTGGATAGTTTCGTGCAGGAAGGACTGCTCACAGCTGCTGAAGTAAACGAAGCGTTAGTGGAAATTAAACCTCAGGTAACCAATCAAAACCGAGTTTATTATAATCTGGTCAAAAAGAAGAAAGAACAGTATTTAGCTAAAGCATGCAGACGTTTTCAATCAATCCTTCAAAAACAAAAAGATAACTTGTTAGAAGACGAAAAATATGGTAAATATGTTTCAGGGGTTACCTACCAGAAATTTATTATTGAAAATGAGCATTGGCTGGAAGACTATGCCCTTTATATGGTTCTTAAAGAGCATTTTCAAGGACTTCCCTGGAACCAATGGGGTAAGCCGATAGCGACGAGAGATAAAGCTGTCTTGTCTGAACTCTTTGATCAATATCAGGAACAGATAGAATACCATCGTTTCGCACAGTATACATTTTTTTACCAATGGAAAAGCTTAAAAAAGTATGCCAATGCAAAAGGAATAAAAGTCATCGGTGATCTTCCCATTTATGTAGCGGGAGACAGCTGTGATACCTGGGTTCATTCCCTTATCTTTGCTTTAAATGAGCAGGGAATAGCAACGGCTGTAGCTGGGGTACCACCTGACTACTTCAGTGATACCGGCCAACTGTGGGGAAATCCGCTTTATCGATGGAAAGTGTTAGAAAACGCAAACTACTATTGGTGGCGTGAACGGGTCAGGCAAGCACTGGACTTATTTGATTATGTCCGGTTAGATCATTTCCGTGGATTTGAAGCTTACTGGGAGGTGCCAGGGTTCGAAAGTACCGCTGTGAATGGTCGTTGGTTAAAAGGTCCTGGCAAAAAATTATTTGAGTATTTGGAAGATGAACTGGGGCCATTACCGTTATTGGCTGAGGACTTGGGTGTAATCACGCCGGAGGTTCATAATCTCAGAAACATCTGTGGTTTTCCTGGGATGAAGGTATACCAGTTTGCATCTCAAGAGCTGGACGACCCCCGAACCGACCTATCCGACACTATTGTTTATTCAGGAACTCATGATAATGACACATTATATAGCTGGTATCGCCAGAACAAAGGTGAGAACCTTAAAGCAGAGGTAATAAGAGACTCCTGCAAGGAGATACTTCGTCGACTTTATGAGAGCAATGCACCATGGGCAATCATTCCTCTCCAGGATTTACTGATGCTGGACTGCGAGGCCCGGATGAATATACCAGGAACGGTGGAGGGAAACTGGATGTGGAGATTTGAAAAAGATGATCTGTCTTCGGAATTAACAAATTGGCTGAGAACGATGATTCAGCTAGCTGCTCGGGATTAAACCGGAAAAAGATAGCCAATGTCAATACTTTAATTACTTATAGGTATGATTCAGCTGCGATCAGGTTTTGAATAGATCTAGGAGTGAAAACAAATGAAGCAAATGTTAAGCGGAAACCAAAAGAATCAAACATGTCTTACGCCTTGGCAGAGATTCAGACAATACCTTGTATACCATGAAGAACTTATGCTTCAGCTCGATATCAGCAAGACAAGTTTTCAAGAAGAAGATCTGATCAAAGTAGAAGATCAGATGAAGAAAGTCTATCTAAAGCTCAAAGAACTGGAAGGGGGAGCGATTGCCAACCCTGATGAGCATAGGATGGTAGGCCATTATTGGCTGCGTTCACCGGACCTTGCACCAACACCTGAGATTACTGCAGAGATCAGAGATACTATCATATCAATCAAAAAATTCACAAAGGATATACATCGTGGAATAATAAGAGGTGGAAAAGATCGTGAATTCAAGAATGTGCTCATTATCGGAATCGGTGGTTCAAGTCTGGGGCCGCGCTTTGTAGCTGATGCTCTGGGAAATTCTCAGGATAAAATGAAACTTTATTTTATTGATAATACTGATCCGGATGGAATGGATAAGGTTCTTTTCACCCTTCGGGACCAATTGGATGCGACATTAACGATTGTTATATCCAAAAGTGGTGGGACAATTGAGACTAGAAACGGTATGGAAGAAGTACGGCACTTCTACCTGGAGAACGGTCTTGATTTTTCAAAACATGCCGTAAGTATTACCCAGTCTGGAAGTAAGTTAGATAAGCTCAGGAGGGAAGAGGGCTGGCTGATGGCTTTTCCAATGTGGGACTGGGTTGGAGGACGAACCTCCGTACTATCCGCGGTGGGACTGCTGCCCCTCGCCCTGCAGGGGATTGATATTGATCTTCTCTTAGAAGGCGCCTGTAAATGTGACGAGGTTACCAGAGAGGAAGAAACGAGGACTAACCCCTCCGCCCTATTGGCCTGCATGTGGTATCTTATCACCGGCGGACAGGGTGGGACACAAATGGTGATGTTGCCTTATAAGGATAGGTTGGAGCTATTCACAAAATATCTTCAACAGTTGATCATGGAGTCTTTGGGTAAGGAGTTGGACTTGGAAGGCAATGTGGTCAAACAAGGTATTGCTGTCCTTGGAAACAAAGGTTCAACCGATCAGCATTCCTACTTACAACAACTTCTCGAGGGTCCGGACAACTTTTTTGTGACTTTTATTGAAGTACTTAAAGATAGAGACTATCCTTCCCTGACGATCGCAGAAGATAGTACCAGTGGTGATTACCTGCAAGCATTTCTGCTAGGTACAAGAAAAGCCCTTACCCAGAAAGGGAGGAACTCTATAACTATTACGATCAACGAAATAAACGCGTTTTCCATCGGAGTTCTTCTGGCTTTATATGAGCGAGCGGTGAGTATATATGCATTACTGATTAATATCAATGCCTATCATCAACCTGCGGTGGAACTGGGGAAAAAGGGTGCGGGGGAAGTCATAGCTTTAAAAAATAAGGTTGTTGACTTTTTACGTTTACATAAGGATCAACGGTTTACATTGGAGGAGTTGGCCATTCAACTGGATGACCCAATCGATTTAGAGCTGCTTTTCAAAGTGATGCAGCATCTTACTTGTAATCCTGAGCATGGGATTAAGGCAGAAAAATCATTTAGCGGAGATCAAACAATAAGTGCAGGAAAGTCACATGATCACAGAGAAATTCTACTTGGACTTTATTATTACAGTTCAAAAGAGTAATCGGGCAAAGTTAGGGTGCTTTGGCCAATAGGGCGGCTCCATATAAGGCTGTGCGATGGTCCCTGATGATGTAGACAGGAATCTGTTCCATGAGGGAAGAGAACCGGCCTTTATCCCGAAAAGCGTTTATGAATGTCCCGTCGATAAGTTTGGGGAGTATATGAGGAGGTATTCCTCCACCAATATATACACCACCAAGAGCTAAAGTTTTCAGGGCAAGGTTACCTGCTTCAGTGCCAAGAATACTGGTGAAGAGATGAAGGGCTTGTTTACAGATCGGGCATGAATCCTGAAGTGCCTTAGTGCTGATCTCTTCAGGGGTAAGTTCACACTTATCCCATTCACGATGATTAGCTTTCGTAGAAACCTTACAGTTTATTACTCTTGTAGGGCTGTATATTTTGCCCGTATCTATATTGGTTTCTTCTACTTCACGATCATTTGAACCTTTCTCTGCAGATTGAAATTCCAAGGATTGTTTCTCATGCAATAAGAACATGTAGATATTTTGTAATCCAGGCCCTGAAATGATCCGTTCATAACTGACATGACCAAACCTTTGACGCAGGAAACGCCAGAGTCTGACTTCCTCCTCTGTTCTAGGGGCAAAATCACAGTGAGCACCTTCTGAAGGGGAGATAGTATTTTCGATGATCATTGCTTCACCCAGTCCTGTTCCAGGAGCGATAACAGCTTTATTGTAGAACGTCATTTCCTGATCGTTAGCTTTTACAGAAAGATTTTGGGAAGTCAGACAGAACAAATCTTTATTCGAAAGTATTGAAAGACCATTAGCGAGAGCTACCAGGTCATTGCAGAATGTAATTTTGGGGATAAAACACAAGGCCTCTCGGATATCTTTTAATACCATGGTTTTACTTAGATTAACAAGTTCGCAGTAGTCATCTCGAATAGGGCCTGCCAAACTGAAACATGCTGCATGGATCTGTGACACGGGTTTGATCGAATTCTTGTCTAGAAAAACCCATACAAGCTCCTCGAGAGAAGTCAGATCTTTACTATTAAACTTTTCTTCGGCCATAATTGAAAGATTGCCATTATTAAACTGACATAGTGCCAAAAGAGACTTGGTACCTCCGATGTCTGCAGCTAAGATCATTTTTACCTCCCGATAATAAGGTGGTTCTAAAAGGTTAAACCATTAAGGATCATAGTATCAGTTTAAAATCGTTAAGAGGATATATCAATTCATGTTATAAATTGATATAACTCACTATAAACATATTTTATCATGTTATAAGGAGCTGATCATTGTTGCCAGATGCTTCCGTACAAGAGAAGTTCAAAATGTGGACTGAAAACCAATACTTTGATGTGGAAACTAGGGATGAATTGTTTGCCATTAAGGATGAGAAGGAAATTGAAGAAAGATTTTATACCGACTTGGAGTTTGGAACAGGCGGTATGAGAGGTGTACTGGGTGCTGGTACTAATCGGATGAATAAATACATCATCCGAAAGCTGACTCAGGGGTTAGCCGATACCATCAGGGATCATGGCGAAGATGCCTGTGGCCGAGGAGTTGTGATTGCCTATGATTCCCGTCGCTTTTCTGAAGATTTTGCTTTGGAAACAGCCCTTGTTCTTGCTGCCAATGGGGTTAAAGCCTATCTCTTTGATCATTTGCGACCAACACCAGAACTTTCTTTCGCCGTAAGACATCTGAAAACAATTGCTGGTGTAAATATTACTGCTAGCCATAATCCTAAAGAGTATAACGGATATAAAGCTTATTGGGAGGATGGAGGACAGATTCCGCCCCATAAAGCGAAGCAGATTGTAGAGAAGATCAAGGCTCATAGTGGCTGGGAAGTTGAATGCATTTCGGAAAGAGAGGCTCTAGCCAAAGGATTACTCGTCAGTGTTGGGGATGAGATTGATATAGCCTATTATAGAGAAATCAAGAAACAACTGATATTTTCTGAATTATCTAAGTCCAAAGGCGGTAATCTGAGGATTGTGTTCACACCCCTGCATGGAACAGGCGGAAGGCCCGTTCAGAAGGTGTTGGAAGAGGTCGGTTTTTCTTCTCTTTTTGTAGTCCCTGAGCAAGAAAGACCGGATTGTGAATTTACCACCGTCAAATCACCTAATCCTGAAGACTGTGCTGCTTTCCGTATCGCACTTGAGTATGCAGTCAAGAAGCAAGCACATATCGTTTTGGCTACAGATCCTGATGCTGACCGCTTAGGGCTATATGCTCATGACGGAAGAGGTGAATACCGGCGTTTTACCGGGAATGAGGTAGGCGTTCTTTTAGAATACTATCTTTTATCTCAGAACAAACGATTAGGTAAGCTTCCAGATGATGCAGTCGTCGTCAAGACGGTGGCATCGACTGATCTGGGTGATGCAGTTGCCGAAAAGTTTGGTGTCAGATGCATCAATGTCTTGGTAGGATTTAAATTTATTGGGGAACAGATCAAAGATATGGAAGAAAAAGGGTGGGGGACTTACCTGTTTGGGTTTGAAGAGAGCAATGGGTATCTGGCAGGTACTTATGCAAGAGACAAAGATGCCGTTCAGGCAGCTGCTCTTTTATCTGAAGCCGCCCTGTATTATTTAGAAGAGGAAAAGAAAACCCTTCCGGATATTATGGAAGAAATCTATCAATTATGTGGTTATTACAAGGATGAGCAGGTGGCAGTTTCACTGCATGGGAAGGAAGGAAGAGAAAGGATCTCACGTATCATGGATCTTCTCAGAGAAGAAATGCCTGACCGTCTTGGGGGCCAGATCGTGCAAAGTATTGAGGATTTTCTGGTAAGCAAAAAAATCTACCTGGGTGGAAGACAGGAAGAGAGTATCGATTTACCGAAAGAGAACGTTTTAAGGTTCTCTTTCACAGGGGGTGGGTTCGTGATGGCTCGTCCGTCCGGGACTGAACCTAAAATACGCTTTTATTTCTGCATTAAGACTAATACTCCTGAGGAAATTGATGAACGGATGAGAAACGTGAAGGAAGATTTTCTGGGGAGAATAAGAGGGCTTCTCGAAGATTAGTTTAAGCAAAAGATGATTTGGAGAAAGATCCACTGGACTTTAAGTCTAAGTGGATCTTTTTGAATTTCTATCAAGTAAATTAATAGCAAACATTACTAGCGAGATAATCCGTATTTTGGTCGGAGTTTGTATTTAATGATTTTACTGGTATTTTCAAGGTGGGCAGTTATCCTTAAGTATTGTTACGAACATTTGTTCTTGACTTTTTATTCCCTAGAGAATATTATTGATATAAGAAATAATTGGAAGTGATATAATGTGATAAACAATTATCTTTCAGTTAATGAAGTTGCCAAAAAATTAAATTACACTGTGCAACATACGAGGTTGTTAATTCGTCAAGGGAAAATACAAGCAGATAAAATAGGAAGGGATTGGCTGGTTGTTAACGAATCAGTTGCAAAATATCAGGCAGAGAATAAGAATATCACATCTAATGATAAATAGTAAATTGAATGGAGAGAGATGTTATGAAAAGCCTTAAAATAGTTTCCTTGTTTTCAGGATGCGGAGGGCTCGATAAAGGATTCTTAATGACCAATCAGCTACAAAATGATTATAAATATGAGATAGTTTGGGCTAACGACATAGATCCCATGGCCTGTGCTACATATAATGATAATATTGGCGACCATATTTTCTGTGGTGACATTCGTGACGTAGATTATAGTTCACTTCCACCTTGCGATATTATTTTAGGAGGTTTTCCTTGTCAAGATTTTTCAGTTCTATGGAAACGTGGCGGTATCAATACCGAACGTGGTAACCTCTACCTTGCCTTCATTGAAGCAATTGAACAAAAGAAACCATTACTTTTTGTCGCTGAAAATGTCAAAGGTTTATTAAGTGCAAATAAAGGACAAGCCCTTAAACAAATAGTTAATGATTTTGCTAAAAGAGGTTATAATCTTTCTTGCCATTTATATAACGCAGCAGATTTCGGAGTGGCACAATTAAGAGAAAGGGTAATACTAATTGGTATAAGAAATGATGCTATCTATAAAGAACAAGTTATAAGCACAAACAGGTCCACTGTATATTTCCCAAGAATTGAACCCACTCACTCAAATAATTATATTACTTCAAAAGAAGCCTTAAAAGATGTAGAAAAAGTTCAATATAATAATGAATTCTTAAATATAAAAAAGAGAACAGAACAAATAATTGCAGCAATTCCTCCTGGGGGAAACTTTACAGATATCCCGAAAGAATCGGATTTATACGTTAAAGGTATGATTAGTCACGTATATAGAAGATTACACCCTGATAAACCTTCTACTACTGTTATAGCTGCAGGTGGGGGAGGCACTTGGGGATATCATTATTCTGAACCACGTCCGCTGACTAATCGTGAACGTGCTAGAATTCAAAGTTTTCCTGATGATTTTATCTTTAAAGGGTCTATTGCCGAGGTAAGAAGACAAATTGGAAATGCTGTTCCCCCAAAATTTGCTGCAGCTATTGCAAAAAGTATGGTTATATTTTTAAATAATGTTATCTTTACTGATATTCCTACTAAATGTAATATACCTGAACAAATAAAATTGGCGCTATAACTTGCGCCAATTTATGGATTCAGCAATTGGAGATAATACGTTAACCCGTAACCACTCATCGTCAAAGAAATTATCTAGTATTAAAGTATTGTTTTTGGTGTGATTAAGAATATTTCTAGATAATGACCCAATTGGTTTTAAAGTTCCTCCATGTAATCTCTGTTTATTGTATATTAACCGATGTGGGAAAAAGTATAAATCAAAGTCATTTGTTACTCCCACCCAAAGCTGAACGTCATCAAGTGAAGGATGTTGCACCCCCCAGCCTATTGGTCTTGGTCTATTAACTCCGCCACCTTGATTTACACCGAAGGATAAACTTTTCGCCAGGGTTCTAACACCTGTCTTAACAGGAATAACTGTACCGTTATTATTTAATAAGAGTATTAAGTCATAGAAAGAATTACCCGTTTCAGCTAATAATGCTTCATATCCCAGCCTAAGAAGAATACCACAAGAAACTAATTGGTTTGCATATCCCTTTTGACTATTATAAACGCTGGGACTTATGCCAGTTACATTTTCTCTATCCTCCATATACCCTCCTAATGATTTTTTATTGCTTTTACTGTTTTAGTTTACATAGCAATTTTTTTATTGTCAAAAAATACTTATAATACAAACCATACTTCAACAATCGAGCGTATTGCTTTAAAATGTTTTGTTTTAACCTCTATCTTTATCCTTCCTATCCTCACTCAAAGTAAAAAGATGACCTTTTGGTCATCTTTTTAATCAGAGATATGTTCTAATCCCTGGGTTAGTATCCGATATACGTGATCATCATCTAAGGAATATAAACTGGTCTTACCATCTTTTCGAACCTTTACTAGCCGATTTTGTCTTAATATCCTTAGCTGGTGCGAAACAGCAGATTGGCTCATCCCCAGAATATCGGCTAATTCATTCACGTATAATTCACTATCCAGTAAGGCAAATAGTATTCTAATCCTGGAGTAATCACCAAACACTTTATAGAAGTCAGCCAATTCTAAAGATAATTTTTCACTAGGAAGGTGATTTTGAGCGATTTCAGATCCCGGTGCACGGAAGACGGACATGTATAACTTCCCTCCAAGTTCATTTTTTAACATAATAAAATTAGTATTATACATATGTACACATGTACATATGTATAATACTAATTATTTAGGGCCTAAGTCAATCCTTTTTTTACTTTCTCTCATAGCGTAAAATATTGAGAAAGAGCTCTTTCAACTGGGACCATAAGATTAGAGCCAAAAAGAACAGGCCGATAAAGCCCATTATCGGATACACAGTGGTGATCACTCTGGCAAAGCCAAGCTGTGCTGCCAACAGAGCACCAATAGAGGCCAGCCCTGCCCATAAGAATCGTTGTGACCAGGAATAGGCAACTCTGGCAACAAACCCGTAGAGTATACTTACGGCAGTTGTATAAATCTCTAAGAGAAGGATAAATCCGTAAGCCGAGGCGAGTATAGGGTTAAGGCGCGAAGTCAAAAACACCATAGGAACTTGAAAAGGAAGAATTTCTGGCACACCGCTGATGATGGCTAAGTTAATGGCTAGAACCCCAATTCCCAATCCTAGACCACCAAGGATAGCACCATATCGAAGGCATTTTTTATTCTGTGCTTCCACTCCTAAGGGAGCCAGTATCGCTACTGCTAACAGAAAATTATAGGAAACATAAAGGAGAGATGAAAAGTGCCACTTGGTTGTTACAGCAGAGTCCAACGATTCCAAGAGGGTAACCTTCTGGATTGTAATGGGATCAGTGATAATCGAAAAGATTGCCACACCGAAAACAGCCGTGAGTAACATAGGAACAACAAATCCAATTGCTCGGATAACATTATTAACACCTAAAATAACGGTAATGAAAGAAATAACGATGACAATAATACTGCCATAGAGTGGAGGAAGGCCCAGCTGTTCCTCGCCGACAGCACCGGAGCCCGCTGCCATAACGACCAAGACCCCTAGGAAGCTTACGGTAATAAAGCAGTCCATGAGGAAGCCAAGTCGACTTCCCCCAACATACTGGACTAGTTCCAAATGAGAATCAGCTTTAAGTTCCCTGGATATCTTCATAATGACAAGGCCAAAATAACAAAAGAGCAGAGTAGAGAGACCGATCCCTATGAATCCCATTCTTCCAAAGAAGGTAAAGAATTGAAGAACTTCCTGACCAGTCGCAAATCCTGCTCCTACCACCGTGCCAATAAAGGCGGTGGCAATAGCAAAGGTTGATAGGGGTTTGTTCTTTTTCATGCTCATACCTACTTTCCACCGAAAGTACTTAGCCTCAATAAAGTATAATTAGCTGAAAGCAAAAAAATACTTTCATACAGATAAGTATGATAAGTTTTCTTGGAAATGAACTTCTGTCAATGCATAATTTGCTATTATAGTGTAGAATGAAGAGAACACCGCAAATAATCTAATTGCTTGATGGAGGTAAAGGATGTTACCGCAGAGAAAAAGGCTATATGCCATCATTATCATAACGGCCTTCAGCTTTATCATTGTTACGGGAATCGGTAATTTCCGGGCCAAACAATTGACTGTCACCCTCACCGGAGACATGGTGACACATGCAGTAAATAAAACCCTTAGCCAGATAGACATGGTTAAAATGCAAAAAGTAATATCGGCATGGGATCAAGATGATCCTTATCACAGGCAATTAAGAGAAACTCTGGTAGCGCAGAAAAAAGTACATCGTCTGGAAAACATCTATATGCTCTATAAAGATGAACAAAAGGCCCAATGGTTTATGGTAGTGGATGCAAGAGAGGAAAGCGATCCTAACCATGCTCCGTTTGGACAGCCTGTTAAAAGAGTATCGGCTTCAGTGGAAAAAACCATACGGGGAAAAACAGTCCACGGGGAGTATCATGTAACGTCACTGGGGACATTCGTATCGAGTTACCAAGAAGTAAAAGATCCTCAAGGAAAGACGATTGCTGTTTTGGGAGGAGACTTTGCGGCTGAGGATTTGACAGAGTTCCTTTCTGTTACCAGCTATGCTCAGATGGGAATTATCACTGCAGTGTTACTACTCATTGGCATAGTTGCTTTTACAGGAGATAAGAAGTTATACAAATAAGATAAAAAAAGAATAGAAGAATCCCTGCCAGGAAATATTAGGAAAGAGTAAGCATATATTTCAGGGGGAGGGATTTTTTTTATGCAGGAATATTACGTTGAAGTAGGAACTGTCAATTACAAGGAATATCTCTATCGGAAGCTTAGTGAACTACGCTCGAAGGAAGGACTCCCCATCGAATTCTATGAATTAAAAGATGGTGCATCCTATCTGGTGCGATGCGTATACTCATCGATAACGGGAAAACAGGATAAGGATAGACTAACGGCCAGAATCTATAATTATTATTTTGCACGGGCTTTAGCAGAAATCATCTTTCAGAGTTGGGAAGGGGGCTTTATCCGGAGAATTCTTAAGAAAGAATACAGCATGAATCATCAGGATATTGAAGCTATCGTTGAGAAAGCTTGGAAAAATATCAATAAGGAAGACAAGACCTATCTGCCTGAAACCAGGAAGCATGTCCTGGTTAAGTCAATCTTAGAGTTTCTAGATACTCATACCAGGTTTGAGATCGAAGGTTTTATGAATTTCAGGGCTGACCTTTATAAAAGAGAACTCCGTAAACAAATAGCACGTGCAGTAAACGAATATGCCCTGGAACAAGAACATGAAGGGTTTGTACATTTGCTTAAACGTTTTGTCAATTCACAGCATACGATTTACAAAACCATGCATCTTGTCATTAAAGAACAAGGGGAAGTCGAGTTTTTTGATGATCATGGCAGAAATATAAACGAAGAATGTCTGAAAGAAAATTGCTCCATAATCAAAGATACAGTAAAGGATTACACTGAAAAAGATAACGTTGAATTGTATGAAGATTTTTTGATCAGTGCGATCTTAAAATGTGCCCCTAGTAAGTTGGTCATTCACCCTATATCCAATCAATATGAAGATATGATCCAGATTATTTATGAAGTATTTGAAGAAAAGGTCAGTTTCTGCCAAGGTTGTGCCATCTGTGGGGAGAGGAATTGACAACTGCTCTTATGTGGTATAATCTATAGATGTTAATAAGGGAATACTTTTAAAGCGATGATGGGGACAGTATCCTAATCAAACACATCAAGAGAGAGATGCCTAGGCTGGAAGCATTTCTGTGATGTTTAGGAGAAGACCACCCTTGAGTACTGAGCTGAATGACAGTAAGCTGGTCGTTTTAATCCGCGTTAAGGATTTTAAGGAGAATGAGAATAACTATAGTTTTTTATGGAAGATCGACTTATTTCTCGAATTTGGGTGGAACCACGGTAATTACTCTCGTCCCATAAGGGATGGGAGTTTTTTATATCTGTCCAGTGAAGAACCCTGGCATAAGCTTATTTCTTTTTGCCAGATAATGATAAGGAGTGAAAAACATGATCAAAGTAACACTTAAGGATGGTTCAATCAGAGAAACTGCCCAAGGCACTACCATCCTCGTATTAGCCTCTTCTATCTCTCAAGGATTAGCAAGAGCAGCAGTAGCCGGCAAAGTTAATGGGGTTGTCAAAGACCTGGACTTTAAATTGAATGAGGACGCTGAGGTAGAGATCCTTACCCTTGACAGTGAGGAAGGATTGGAAGTCATGCGCCATTCCACCTCACATCTTTTGGCTCAGGCTGTTAAGAACCTTTTCCCTGGGACCATATTGGGTATCGGACCCGCAATTGCTAATGGATTTTACTATGATTTTGATTCTGAGCACACCTTTTCACCAGAAGACTTAGAGAAAATTGAAAATGAAATGAAAAGGTTAGCCAAACAGGATTTCAAATTTGAGTGTCAGGAGATATCAAGAGAAGACGCTATCGACTACTTCCAAAAACAAGGTGAAAAATATAAAGTTGAGTTAATCAATGACCTCCCAGCAGAAGCCAGAATATCGATGTACACACAGGGCGGATTTACTGATCTCTGTGCCGGTCCTCATATCCCTTCGACTAAGATTCTTAAAGCGTTTAAATTACAGAGTATTGCCGGTGCCTATTGGCGTGGCAGTGAAAAGAACAAAATGCTGCAAAGGATTTACGGATTAGCCTTTGCCAAATCACCAGATCTTGAAGACTATTTATTTAAACTTGAAGAAGCCAAAAGACGTGACCACAGGAAGTTAGGCATGGAACTTGACCTATTCAGCCTTCATGATGAAGGACCTGGATTTCCCTTCTTTCATCCCAAAGGCATGATCCTGAGGAATGCTCTTGAGGATTTCTGGAGAAAAGAGCATCAGAAGAGGGGTTATGTGGAGGTTAAGACTCCGATCATTCTTAATCAGGGACTTTGGGAACAGTCTGGCCATTGGGATCATTATAAAGAAAACATGTACTTTACCAAAATTGATGATCAGAACTATTGCGTTAAACCCATGAACTGTCCCGGTGGAATGATCATGTATAAAACTAAACTGCGTAGCTATAGGGATCTGCCAATCCGTTGCGGCGAACTGGGATTAGTGCATAGACATGAGCTTTCCGGAGCATTGCACGGCCTCTTAAGGGTTCGTAATTTCACTCAGGATGATGCCCATATCTTTATGCTTCCTTCCCAGATCAAAGACGAAATTATCGGGGTTACTGAACTCGTTGATTATTTCTATAAAGTATTTGGTTTTGAGTATCATGTTGAACTCTCTACCCGTCCGGAAAAATCTATGGGGTCTGATGCTGATTGGGAACTGGCAACAAATGCTTTGAAAGATGCCTTGGACGCTAAAGGAATAGATTACAAAATCAATCCTGGTGATGGTGCTTTCTATGGACCGAAGATCGATTTCCATCTGAAGGACTGCTTAGGTAGAACCTGGCAGTGTGGAACCATCCAACTAGACATGCAGATGCCGGAGAAATTTGACTTGACCTACATTGGTGAAGATGGGGAAAAACACCGTCCAGTTATGATTCATCGCGTCGTTTACGGCAGCTTAGAAAGATTTATTGCTCTCCTGACCGAGCACTATGCAGGGGCTTTTCCCGTATGGCTATCTCCTGTCCAGGTTCGCATCCTTCCCATAAGCGACAGGCATAATGAATATGCCGAAAAAGTCCTGTCTTTACTAAAAGAACATGACATCAGGGCAGAGATTGATGATCGTCGAGAAAAAATCAATTATAAGATCAGGGAAGTTCAAACCGAAAAAATCTCCTTCGCTCTAGTAGTGGGAGACAAAGAAGCTGAAGATGGAACAGTAGCGGTACGACGTTATGGTCAACAGAACTCAAATACATTAAAATTGAAAGACTTCTTAAGCCTGATTCAAGAAGAAATAACCAGCAAAAAAACTGGATTAGATTCTTATTAGAATAAGAAAGGGTCCGCAGTTTTCGCGGATCCTTTTTAATACCTTTTTATTTAAAGCTATTTCATGTAAAATACAAATTAGTGAGATGACTAACATAGGACAAAAAGGTATGACGAATGGTGGGATCCTTGATGTGGAAAAGAAAATTGAATGAATTTAAGGTCGGAGAGACATTCATGTCTTTTTTCTTGATCCGGAAAGTTGAATGTAAAAAAGCGGGAAACGGGAACAAATATCTTGATATCCTATTAGGAGATTCCAGCGGTGAGATAGTTGCCCGATTATGGGACTGTACGCAGGAAGATGAAATACAACTGATTAGCAATATCTTGGTCAAGGTTAAAGGTAGTGTAGTTGAGTGGCAAGGGAAGAAGCAGGTCAAGATTGATAAAATTAGGCCCGTTATCGAAGAAGATGGTGTCAATATTAAGGAATTTATCCCTGTGGCTCCTTATGATCCAGAAGAAATGTATGCAGAGCTTTTTGATTATACAGTTCAAATTCAAAACAAAAAACTGAGAGAGCTCGTCCAACTGATCATCGGTGAGGCAGGGGAGAAGCTCCTGACGTACCCTGCCGCGGTTATGAACCATCATGCTTTGCGCTCCGGACTGCTCTATCACACTCTAACGATGTTGAAAGCTGGAGAGAAGTTAACGGAAGTTTATCAATTTCTGGATAAAGATCTTTTATACGCCGGAATTATCCTTCATGATCTTGCCAAAACAGATGAAATCGATGCCAATCAACTGGGAATCGCTTCGGAATATACCGTCGAAGGGCAGCTTCTTGGCCACATCATCCAGGGAATAAAGCGGATCGAAGAAGCTTCACGAAAAGTAGGTTTGGATACTGAGACCACTATACTTCTGGAACATATGGTCCTATCTCATCATTATGAACCGGAATTTGGCAGTCCTAAACGACCGATGATCCCTGAAGGAGAAGTACTGCACTATCTGGATATTCTGGATGCCAGGATGTATGATATGCAGAAAGCACTTGGAGAAGTACAAGCGGGAGAGTTCACAGACAGACTGTGGATATTAAATAGCAGAAGACTTTATAAACCTGAAAGAAAAGAGTAAATGACAATCTCCAGGATGAGACAGGGCTCAAAAGATGTGTTGGTGAAAAGGTCTTTATGAGGTGGAAGGATGTTAAATAAAATTTATAGCATGACGTGTCAAAAGTTTTTAACCATAGTCATTGTATTATCTATCGTGTTACTATCAATCATTTCGGGTTGTGGTAAGGGTGGGGAAACACCATCCAACACCAATACACCCAGGATAGGCCTCATAACAGGAGAAAGCGGCCTGGAAGATCCTTATTACAAGAAGGCCTGGGAAGGTCTGCAAAAAGCTGAACAGGACTTAAAAGTAGGAATAGGCTATGTCGAAGCTAAAAATGACAAAGACTACCCCTCTAAATTAGCTGAGTTACGTAATGAAAAATATGACATGATTATTACGATCGGATCTGATGGCATTCCAGCTGTTCTGGAAGCAGCAAAGGACAACCCCAAAACCAAATACCTCTGCCTTGATAGTACTCTTGACAATAACATACCGCCAAATGTCCTGGGAATGTCTTATAAGGTAGAAGAAGCCTCTTTCTTAGCCGGTTACCTTGCGGGCAAAATGACAAAATCTTACGTTGTAGGATTTATCTCTGGGGATAACAAGGAGAAGGCCCTGGAGTATTACTATGGGTACAAAGCAGGACTCCGTTCGTCCAATTCCGGGTGTGAGCTGATGAAAGGGATTGCCGGAACATTTACCAATAAGAAAAGGCTGGAAGAAATGACTGAAAGAATGTTAGAATCTAAGGCTGATGTTATCTTCCATTATGCTGGAACAGCTGGGAAAAGTATGATCAAACTTATGGATAATCATGATAAATATGCTATCGGCGCTGATGTTGATCAGAACTATCTTGCACCCAAGAGTGTGATTACATCAGTTGTCAAAAAAAACGACCAGGTCCTTTATGAGATTATTAAAGACTATAAAGCCAAGAAGCTTGTCTTTGGGAAGGTTCTATCCTATGGCTTAGCTGAAAATGCTGTTGGTCTGGCAGAGTCAACGGAGAGTATGGTTCCTGATAGTATCTATAAACTTATGTCAAAATATGAAGAAAAAATTATAGAAGGGAAACTCAAGATCCCTTCCAATGAAAATGAATATCTGAAATTTGTGGATAATTAGATCTCTTTCAGAACACTGTTACGAGGATATTGGATTAAATATCCTCGCCAATGGCAACAATGACAACATCAAAATTCCGAATGCCCAAAGCTTTTAGAGCTTGCTCATCCAGGGCATCGACCTAACAGCGTGAGTGACATCATTGGCAATATCATGAACCTCTTGCTCCGAACTATTAATGGCCAGTCAGAATGGGGATTAAGGTGATGGCTTTCTGGAGGTTTCTTCTTCAAGGAGTGTTAAAATGAATTGATCAACACGGCCTTGGTTTCTTTCAGATAAAAGACGATACTGATAAAGAAGCTCTTTTTCATAGTCTCCTAGACTTGAGAAGTCCGCAATCGGTAAAGTTTGACCATCACGGCGTCGGGGTGGTGTTCCATCTCCTGTCAGTAGCCAATCAATGGATATATCTAGAATATTGCACAGTTCCAGCAAGGTAGCTGCTTTTGGATGTGGATAACTTTTCCAAAAGTATACTCATTATCTAATTATATAGTTATATGTTTTTGTTGACAAACCAAGTCTGAATGTATATAATATTTTTGCAAAGTAGAAGCCATCCGCTTCTCACCTCATGACCAGGACGTTGATGAGGTATTCAAGTGAGTTTTCCAATTGTGGTGTACTCATTTTGGTATTTGAGGAAGACGGGTGGATACTCGTCTTCTTTTTATTTTTGGAGGCAAATATTTTCGGAGGTGATTCCCTATTAGTAAAGATTTACGGATTAATGAAGAAATCCGGGCTCGGGAAGTTCGACTTGTCAGTGAAGAGGGAGAACAACTCGGGATTGTCCCCTTAAGAGAAGCTATGGCCGTTGCTACAGAGAAAACTCTCGATCTGGTTGAAATCGCACCAACGGCGAAACCGCCTGTCTGCAAACTAATGGATTATGGAAAATTCAAGTATGAACAGGCTAAGCGTGACAAAGAAGCACGTAAGAAGCAAAAAGTTGTTGAGATCAAAGAGGTCAAGCTTCGCCCCAATATTGAAACCCATGATTTCGAGACCAAGGCTCGTAATGCGCAGCGGTTTTTGAATGATGGAGATAAAGTCAAAGTAACAATAATGTTTAGAGGCAGGGAGATTACGCATCCTGACCAAGGCAAAGTATTGTGTTTGCGTTTAGCAGAGTTTCTTAAAGAAGAGGCTGTTGTTGAACGTGAACCAAAGGTGGAAGGCCGTAACATGGTTATGATTCTAGCTCCTGGCACACATAAACACGACTAAAATGAAAAGGGGGTTTACCCACCATGCCTAAAATGAAAACACATCGTGGAGCTGCTAAGCGTTTCAAGAAAACTGGTACTGGCAAAGTTGTTCGCTATCATGCGTATAAAAGCCATATCCTTGAGAAAAAATCACCAAAACGCAAACGCAATCTTCGCAAATCAGCAGTCATGCATAAAACCGATGCCAAGCGCATCGAGCGTCTGATTGCCTACATGAAATAAGTATTTAATATATAAGACATTTGATTAACACTTTAAGGAGGTCGTTCAGATGGCCCGTGTAAAAAGAGGCGTCAGAGCGCATCAGCGCCATAAAAAAATACTGAAGTTAGCAAGAGGTTATAGAGGTCGTAAGAGCAAACTGTTTAAAATGGCTAAACAGCAGGTTGTCCGCTCCATGGCATTTGCTTATGCTCATCGCAAACAGAGAAGACGTGATTTCCGCAGACTTTGGATCACAAGGATTAATGCTGCTGCCAGAATGAATAATATTACGTACAACAGATTAATGTATGGCCTGAAATTAGCTGGTGTAAACATTAATCGTAAGATGATGGCTGATCTCGCTGTCAATGATCCTGCTGCTTTCACAAAACTAGTTGAAACAGCTAAAGAGAGAATTCAAAATGGCAGCTCTGCTGTACAGGCTAACGCTTAAGTTTTAAATCGAGGATGATAAAGGGGAGTTCGATCATGATTGATCGGGCTCCTATCTCTATCAGGGGGGAACGACGATTATTACTTCTCTGCAGAATGAACAAGTTAAGCATGTGGTGGCCCTGCATAAAAGTAAAGGCCGGAAAGAATCCGGTGAGTACCTTATTGAGGGGAAGCGCTTTGTTAATGAGGCTTTCTTAAGGGAAGCCCCTATTAAAAGGATTTATTACAGTAAAAGTAATAACCATGATGTAGCAAATGAAGCATGGAGCAATGATATCAGCAGACTGATCACCCAAGCTCTAGATCTAAACATTCAGGTGGAAGAAGTCACTGATATGGTCATGAAAAAAATGAGTGCAACTGAAGAACCTCAGGGTATCCTCGCCATTATTCAACACGAAGAATTTTCTTGGGAAGATCTTAAAATTGATGATAATACCATAGTTCTTATCGTTGATGGAATTCAGGATCCAGGAAACCTGGGCACTATTCTGAGGACAGCCTTATCTGCAGATGTTAAACAGATCATATTAACCAAAGGTACGGTTGACCTTTACAATCCTAAAGTCCTCCGCAGCAGTATGGGTTCAATTTTTTCTCAAGTGATTATTTTCGAAATTGCACCAGAAGAAATAGTAAATTTTTGCAAAAAAAATAACGTATCATTATCGGTTTCTTCCATGGAAGGTCATTCAATTTTTGCAAACAGTACTTGTGTTTTTTATCCTTTAGCTTTGGTAATAGGAAATGAAGCAATCGGTCCTTCAACGCTCATCAAAGAAAATGCCGAACAAAAGTATTCTATTCCAATGTTTAACAGCGTTGAGTCACTTAATGCAGCGATGGCTGCCGGTATTTTCCTTTATGAACTGCGTAGACAAAAGGGATTCTTGTAAAATAAAAAGTAAAATGATATAATGCTGAACAAGCAAAATAACTTAATATTTTGTTTTGAACCAATGCCGAAGAAAGGTGGGGCTTAAAAATGTCAGTAGACGATTACTTTTGGAAAGCCTTTGAGGCCACTGGTTCTCCTCAGCTTTATATGATGTACAAACACAAAAACAACATGAAATCAAATGGCGATGAACGGGATAAAAGGAATGCCAACCTTTAAGGGAGGACCGACCGAAGACTGAAAGTCGGACCAGGAAGGGTATCCACCTCAATTAGGGGAGTCTTGAGGTTAAATTTTCACCCCGGAGTCAATCGGTTAGCAACCGTTATCAGCTTTCTAAGCGTAACTGGGTAATCAGTTAAATTAGGGTGGTACCGCGGGAGTTAACTCTCGTCCCTTTTTAGGGACGAGAGTTTTTTGACGTTCATGGATAACGGCACAGGATGTGCCTAATGTCGAATGCGTCATGGATGACAAATGCATTCGACTAACTAATGTCGCGACGGTCAGGAGGACCTAGTGCAGCGGGGGCCATGGACGGCACATAGCTGCCGATGCCATGGAGGGCAAGGAGCGGCGGATGTTCATGGCGAAAACCATAGTTTTCGACTTATTTAAAAATATTATGAGGTATTCGAAAGGGCGTTTAGTATGAGGGAAGAAATTCAAAAGATTAAGCAAGAGACGTTGGAACAATTAACAAACATCTATACTTCGGAGGAACTTCAGGAGTTAAGAGTAAAGGTAATGGGTAAGAAAGGATCTCTGACTTCCCTCCTGAAACAGATGAGTAGTTTAAGTTCTGAAGAAAGACCAATATTTGGGCAGGTTATCAACGAAGTGCGTGCTCAACTGGAAGAAGCCTGGGACAGCAAAGCTAAAAACTTAGAGAAGGAAGCCCTTATAAGAAGGCTTGAAGAAGAACGTATCGATATCAGCCTGCCAGGTTATTTTGTACCCAGAGGACATCAACATCCACTTAGTAAGGTGATTGAAGAAATTGAAGACATCTTTTTGGGGATGGGATTTACAATCGCTGAAGGACCTGAGATTGAGACAGATTATTATAATTTCGAAGCGTTAAATCTGCCTAAAGATCATCCTGCCCGTGATATGCAAGATACATTCTTTATTACTGAGGATATCCTCCTTAGGACTCAGACTTCTCCGGTCCAAGTTCGTACTATGGAAAAAATGAAGCCTCAGCTTCCTGTGAAAATCATCGCTCCGGGTAAGGTATTTAGGAATGATGATGATGCAACCCACTCTCCGATGTTCCATCAGGTAGAAGGACTCATGGTGGATAAAGGAGTTCGTATGTCTGATTTAAAAGGAATTCTTTTATATTTTTCCAAACAGATGTTCGGAGAATCCCGGGAGATCCGTTTAAGACCCAGCTTTTTCCCGTTTACGGAACCAAGTGCTGAGGTTGATGTCTCCTGTATGCTCTGTGGCGGTAGCGGCTGCAGACTCTGTAAAGGGACAGGGTGGATTGAGATTTTGGGATCGGGGATGGTTCATCCGCGCGTTTTGGAAATGGGAGGTTATGACCCCAAAGAAGTCACCGGTTTTGCTTTCGGAATGGGAGTGGAGCGGATTGCCATGTTGAAGTACGGAATAGAAGATATGCGGCTGTTGTTTGATAATGATATCCGGTTCCTGGAGCAGTTTTAATCCCGGGATGTCCAACGTTTTGAAATACATTAGGAGGATTCAGTGATGAGAGTAAGTATGAAGTGGCTGAAACAATACATAGACATTGATGTCCGCGCCGAAGAATTGGCTGAAATCTTAACTAGGGGCGGTGTTGAGGTAGGCGGTGTGGAACACCTCAACAAAGGATTTAAGAATATCATCATTGGTGAAATCAAAGAGATTAAACCACACCCCGACGCAGAGAAACTTCAGATTTGTCAGGTTGATGTCGGTACCGAGGTATTAACCATTGTCACCGGTGCCACTAACATTTTGCAGGGCGATAAGATTCCTGCAGCTGTTCCCGGAGCTGTTCTCCCCGGAGGCAAGGAGATTAAACCTGCTAAGCTGCGGGGGGTACAATCCAATGGCATGCTGTGTTCCGATAAGGAATTGGAGATCGAAGCTGTGGGGCAGGACCGCAGTAAAGGCGGCATCCTAATTCTGGCCACGGACGCCCCGGTGGGAAAACCATTGGAAGAGTACTTGGAACTGGATGATGATGTACTGGAATTGGAGCTTTATCCAAACCGTCCGGACTGCCTGTCCATGGTCAATGTAGCCAGGGAAGTCGGGACACTTCTCGGGATCAAGCCTACCGTGCCGGAATGGGCGCAAGGTGAGATTCCAGCCTGGCCAGAAGATGTCAAGCAAAAGGTGGAGATTGAAAATCCGGAGCTTTCCTGGCGCTATGCTGCGCTCATAGTGGAAGATGTTGTGATCAACCCTTCGCCGCTTTGGATGCAGAACAGACTCAGAGCGGCTGGGATTCGCCCGATCAGCAATATCGTCGATATTACCAACTACTGTATGCTGGAAATGGGACAACCTCTCCATGCTTTTGACAAGGATAAACTCAGCGGTACTGTCCGGGTCAGACTGGCCGAAGAAGGGGAAAAAATCGTCAGCCTGGATGGTACAGAGAGAAAATTAGAAACCGATATGCTGGTCATCGCCGATGATAATGGACCTGTAGCCATCGCCGGTGTCATGGGAGGACTAGAAAGCGAAGTAACCGATCAGACCACCAAAATCCTTTTTGAATCCGCTCATTTTCTGGGATCAAGCGTGCGCCGGACCAGCCGAAAGCTGGGCTTGCGTTCGGAATCTTCCAGCCGCTTTGAAAAAGGGGTTAACCCTTACTGGGCGGTTCCTACCTTAGGCCGGGTTGCCGAACTGTTAATGGAACTGGAAGCCGGCGTTCCGATGTCATTTACGGAGAAAGTATGCCATCTGCCGGAACCTGTCAAGATTGATATCTCTCTGGAGAAGGTAAATAGGATTTTGGGTGTGGATTATACAGAGGAAGAAATCGTCAAGGTCCTGGAGGCTCTTACCTTTGATTATGTGCAGAAAGAAAAGGGTATGTTCACGGTAAACATTCCTTCTTACAGGCAAGACTTAAAGATTGAAGAAGATATGATTGAGGAGGTCGCCCGGGTAATCGGTTATGATCGGATTCCCACAACCTTGCCGGAGGGAGCGCAGACCCAGGGCCGGAGAAGCCCTGAACAGGCATTTCGATTAAAGCTGCGTAAAACCTTCATTAAATGCGGGATGAATGAGGTGGTATCGTATTCTTTTGGAAAAATGGAGACGGATGAAACATGGGGTTCGGCCAACGGTAATATCCCAATCCTCAATCCGCTAAGAGAAGAACTGGGAACGATGCGGACATCACTTCTTCCGGGTCTTCTGGAAATTGCTTCCCGTAACAATGCGCGCAGAAACACTGATCTTTTATTATTTGAAATCGGTAATGTCTATCTGCCGAAAGAGCTTCCTTTGAAAGCACTACCGGAAGAGGTTACCCGGATTGCCGGAATTGCCCAGGGCGGAAGTAAACGGCACTGGCTTGTTAAGCCGGTCAAGTATGATTTCTTCTATGTGAAAGGGATTTTAAGTGATATCGCCAAGGATAGTGGCATAGAATTCGAATACTGCAGGTTGGAAAATGGAAAATATCAAACGCTGCTTCATCCCGGAAGGTCGGCGGAAATTCTCATTAAAGGAGAACCGATCGGCTTTCTCGGAGAGATCTATCCGCAGCGGGATAAAGAATGGGATCTTGATCGGCCGGTCCTTTTTGAATTAGATTTTGCGACCTTATTTAAAAAGTCCGATCCGGCGATCATTGCCAAATCGTATCCCCGTTTCCCGGCGATTCAGCGCGACTTGGCAGTGGTTGTTCCACTGGAGGTACCTGCGGCTGATATCAAGAAGAGGGTATACGAACTGGGCGGCGAACTTCTGAAAGAAGTAGAACTCTTTGATGTCTACCAGGGCAAACCCGTTCCGGAAGGACATAAGAGCCTGGCTTTAACCATGCGGTACCAATCCGCAGAAAGAACTTTAAAAGACGAAGAGGTTAATACCCTGAATTCCAATATCTTGAGCGGAATACAGCAGGAATTCGGCGCGGAGTGGCGAAAATAAGTATGAAACAGGAAAATTCTTTAGTTTGAGAGTGAGGGAAGCGAGTGGCTGGGGAAGAGCAAAAAGTCTCGGTACAGATATTTGGTGAACTTCATGTGATCAGGGGCAAAGGATCAGAACATTATATTAAAGGGCTGGCAGAGGATATCGACACCAGGATGCAGGAAATTGCTTCGAAATTTCCGCGCCTGGCGGCACATCAGGTAGCTATACTTGTGGCCCTGAACCTCGCGGATGAACTAACCAAACTGAAAGAAGAACAGAACACCGTTATGCATTTTTTAGGGGAGAATCAGGATATTTAACCCTTAAACACATAGATCTGTAAACGGAAGTCTTATCAGCAAAAATACTCACGAAGTGGTAAAAACAGGCATCGCCTCAAATGATGCCTGTTTCTCTATTTGATAGTGCTTAAATACCTCCATGATTCCATTAAGCGGTGGTTGAAATACTGAAGTTTCACCCTTTACTATTGTCTATGTTTTTTTGCGCATACTCTTATTTTTTGGTACAGTTAATAATAAACAATATCAATACGCAATCAGCGATCAGCAGGGATAAAGAAGCATTACGGTTGGATGAAACATTTTCGGAGCTGTGCTTGATCGATACAGAAGATAATAATTAGGGGGTATTCGGATGAAGGGAATTATTACGGTGGTAGGGAAAGACAAAGTCGGAATTATTTATGAGGTTACCAAGATCTTAGCAGAATACAATGTAAATGTTGAAGATATCAGCCAGACCATTCTTCAGGGGTATTTCACCATGATGATGCTGGTGAATCTGAGCAACCTGACCTGTGATTTTAATCAGCTTAAGGTTGAATTGGAGAATTTGGAGAAGAGAATCGGAATTTCGGTCAAGATTCAGCGGGAAGAGATTTTTAATTATATGCATGGGATTTAGGGCGCCCTCATTTCTTTTGGGTCTTTTAAGCCTTTAAGTAGGTATATGTAGTGTCTATAAATCTGGGGCTGGTCAGGGTGCCCCAATTCCGCTTTCGGCAATAGAGCCCTCCATGGCTCGTCGCTCTTTGCCATCCATGGCACCGCGACATTAGGCCATCCATGGCCGTTAAAAAACCGCGCTCCGCCTCCGTGCTTTGCTTGAAGCCGGAACTGTGGCACCTGGACCTGGTGTGGAGTATATTACGGGAGTCTGAGATAGATATTTATAAAAAAATTAAGCAATTTAGGAGGGTATTATGGCCTTATCAAATAAGATTTTCGAGACCGTACATATGATTGAGAAACAAAAGCTGGATATTCGGACTATTACTATGGGAATTTCTTTGATGGATTGTATTGATTCTTCAGGCGAAAAAGTGTGCGGGAGAATCTATGACAAGATCACGCGTTATGCGGAGAATCTGGTGAAAGTCGGGGACGATATTGAGACGGAATTTGGGATTCCGATTATTAATAAAAGGATCGCTGTTACGCCGATTGCTTTAATCGCTGCTGCTAGTGGAGATAAGAGCTATGTAGGGTTTGCCAGGGCCTTAGACAGGGCTGCGAAAGAAGTGGGCGTTAATTTTATCGGTGGATTCTCCGCGCTGGTGCATAAGGGGTTTGCGAATGGCGATCAGATTCTGATCGAATCGATTCCGGAAGCGTTGAATGAAACGGAGCGGGTATGCTCCTCGGTCAATGTAGCTAACTCCAAAGCTGGGATTAATATGGATGCGGTGAAACTAATGGGGAAAGTGATTAAAGAAACAGCGTATTTGAGCAGAGACCGTGATTCTTTAGGTTGTGCCAAGCTGGTGGTGTTCGCTAATTCCGTCGATGATAATCCGTTTATGGCCGGTGCTTATCACGGCATTGGAGAACCGGAAGTGGTTGTCAATGTAGGGGTGAGCGGTCCGGGTGTTGTGAAATGTGCTCTGGAAGAAGTAAAAGGGGAGCCGCTGCATGTTGTGGCCGAGAACATCAAGAAAACAGCCTTCAAGATTACACGTGCCGGACAGTTGGTGGGGAATGAAGTTTCCAAGCGCTTAGGCGTTCCGTTCGGCATTCTGGATTTATCCCTGGCACCGACGCCGGAGATTGGGGACAGTGTAGCCAGAATCCTGGAAGAGATCGGACTGGAAGCCTGCGGAGCACATGGAACCACGGCAGCCCTGGCCTTGCTGAACGATGCCGTCAAGAAGGGCGGAATTATGGCCTCCTCCTCGGTTGGAGGACTCAGCGGAGCGTTTATCCCTGTCAGTGAGGATGAGGGGATGATCGAGGCGACGAAGAAAGGGGCCTTAACTTTTGATAAACTGGAGGCCATGACCAGCGTCTGCTCGGTAGGTCTGGATATGATCGCCATTCCCGGAGATACTCCGGAATCGATCATTGCAGCTATTATCGCCGATGAAGCAGCCATTGGGGTCATTAATAATAAAACAACAGCGGTTCGCGTTATTCCTGTGCATGGCAAGAAAGTTGGCGATACCGCTGAATTCGGAGGCTTATTGGGTTATGCCCCGATTATGCCGGTGAATGCATTTAGTGCGGAAACGTTTATCAACCGGGGTGGCAGGATTCCGGCACCGATTCATAGCTTTAAGAATTAGAAGACTGATAATCTTACGATACCTATAAACTAATATCACTCCCCCTCAGCTTCTCCCTGACCAGTTCCCGAATACTCACAAGATCAAAAGGTTTTCGAACAAACACAATGCAGGGATCGATTGCCAGGACTTTCTCGAGCAGCTCCATATTGGAGTAGCCCGAAAGCAGGATAATCGGAATGTCCGGCATGCTTCTTTTAAAGTAATACAGTGCTTCCAGGCCTGAAAGGCAGGGCATTTTAAGATCCATGATGATTAAATCCGGCATGAACTGGGAAGCGGTGTCTATGGCATCAAACGCATTTGAAATTAGAAATACCTTATATCCTTCTGGAGTCAAGAGAGCTTTAAGGAAGGAGCGAATCCCTTTATTATCATCAACAACGAGTATCTTTTTTTGAAGCAATTGTGAGCACCTCATTTTCAAAATATCCAAAATTTGTAGTTTTCTAAAAGGATTGGTTATGATTGTGTCGAAATTATACTACGCCCATTTTAGCCAAGGAGAAGGTGTAGATTATTGATTGATAAGGAAGAAATTAAAGCAAACAGCAGCCGGGATATTGCGGAATTTCTCTACAAACAGAACTTTCGCTATGTATATAAAGTGGTATCTTTATTAACTGATGATCAGGAGATTGTAGAAGATATCGTGCAGGAAGCTTTCTTTAAGGCATTTAAGAATATCAATCAGCTAAGAGACAGCAAGAAATTCAGATCCTGGCTGACTTCAATCGCTGTTAATCAGTGTAGAAGTTACTTTAGGAAAAACAAGCGAGAAATACTGGCAGCTTCATATACGAAGTTCGGCCATAGCCTAAGTCCTGAAGAACAGTATCTAGAGACGGAAGCAGAAATCGGAGCACTGCAAAACCTTGAATATCAGGATAAAGAGATTTTGCTGTTAAAATACCATTATTTATTTTCCAGCCGAGAGATTGCAGACTACTACAAAATCAGTGTTGAAAATGTTAATGTAAAGGTATTTCGGGCCAAGGAAAGATTTAAGAAAAACTATCAAACCTTTCTGAGGGGGGGCTTAGACAATGCTCAATCATGATGAGGAAAAATTAAATCATCTGATAAAAGAAGCTTTTGATAAAGCATTAGACCTTGTTGAAGTACCCTCCGAGAAAGAAGAATGGAATAAATTCCAGGTAAAATACGGTGATATCTTATTTACAGATCATGAGGAGCAGGATCTTTTCGGCCTATTTGAGCAAAAGGATCTAAGGGATCAGGAAGAGAACAAAACCGTCTATTTGATTAAACCTCAGGAAACCAAGGATAATAAGCAAAAACAAGACCCATTTTGGGGCAAACACTTGCGGAATGTTGCCGTGGCTTGTATCTTTCTGGCCGTCTTAAGCTTTGTAATCGCGAAGCCGAAAACCGCTTCAGCCATGGGGGAATGGATTATAAAATTCTTCACTAAGAAAACTGGCGAGACTACGGAGATGCTGCAGGGGTCTGTAACAAGGAACTATCAGAATGTCGAAGGAGGCTATGTTGAACACGAAAGAGTTGAGGCCACCTTGGAAGAGGCACAGAACATTTGTTCCTTTGAAATCCAGCTTCCGCAATATCTTCCGTTTGTTCCGCAGGATAGAAAAATCTTTTACCTTAAGGCAGTGGATTTCGTCTCTATTGAGTTGGAGTATTATGTTGAAGAAAAGCTTATGCTGACCATTATGCAAAAGAAAATTGGAAATGAGTATGCCTATACGGTCGCATATGATACGGACGATACTCAAGTTGAAGAAATAAGCATAAAGAATAACAACGCACATGTGTTTACTTTTAAAAATAGTGTATCTAAAGTCATATGGAATCAAGACAATATGATGTATGAATTACAAGGAAAAATGAATAAGGAAGATATCATTAAAACTGCGGAATCCTTGAAATGATCAAAGAAGCCACTTTTATCGTGGCTTCTTTGATCCTCTTAGAAGTTAGCTGACAGAAACCTGACCCGTAGTTGAATAGGTATATTCGTAGGACATGCCGTCAGAGCAGTAATGTTTGGTGTAAAGCCTGTAGTTATACCCTCTGGCAACATAAGTTGTAAAAGTCTTCGTGATATAGCTGCTATTTAAGTTCGCAAAAGGGAAAGTCTGAATTGTAGTCCAACTGCTTCCGTTCCAGCGTTGAAGCCTGATTTCAAGACCGATTTCGTCAACACTATAGAAAGCGGTAGTACTGCAGTTAATTAAAAGATTGCCAGTGCCGATGACACTTAAATTTGCACTTCCTTGTTGCAGCATGGTCATTGCTCTCGGAGCAACGACTATCGGACTGTTTGAAAAGTCTTTGACATTGCTGGATTCTGCCCAAACCGGCAGCGCAAATAGTGTGCAGAGCAGAGTAAGGATCATGACCCGACTCATTTGTTTTCTCATTGTAGAAAACCTCCTTAAATGTTTATCTTATTAGATGAATCAGCGGTATAAAATATTACATATCCTACGAAGATAATAAATTTTGTGACTAAAGTACTAAGGTACTAATGTACTAATGTTTGAGGATACTGTAATATAGCAAACTACAAGTTATCATCTTTTTGGTGTAAAATGAAAAGTTGTTATTTTTGATGTAAAGACCCTTTTTCCGGAGGATAAACATGCATCTTACCATGATTTTCGCAGATGGACTGGGGTTGGGTACGTATGAACAGAACCCCATCATATTGGCCAATACCCCTCAAATAGACCGGCTGCTTGGTGGTCATCTTTTGTGGGGAAACCAGAAAATAGAGCATCAAAACTCTTTTTTATATCCGGTGGATGCGACACTGGATGTCGAGGGGATTCCGCAAAGCGCAACCGGACAGACGGCACTTTGGACGGGAATTAATGCATCTAAAGCCTTGGGCCGTCATTTGAGTTCTTATCCTAATGACAAATTAAAAGAAATAATAAAAGAACACAGTATATTTAAACAGCTGGCAGACAGGAAAAAAAAGCAACCTTTGTCAATGCTTTTACCCAAAACTACGAACAAATGGTAGAAGCAGGGAAGAAAAAACATTCCGCTTCAACCCTCTGTGCTTTGGCCGGAGGTGTAAGGTTAAGACGCAGGGAGGATCTGCTGGCGGGAAAGGCTGTCTACCAGGATATCACTAATGAAATCTTTCGTGAGAGAGGCGAAGATGTTTCCTTGACTGAGCCTTTTCAAGCGGGAAAGAATCTGGCTGCCATCAGCCTGGAATATGATTTTGCTTTGTTTGAATACTTTCAAACAGATATCAGAGGGCATAAGCGGAACGTCCAGGAATCGATCAAGGTCATTGAGAAGTTGGATGGACTTCTCGGCGGATATCTATCGGTGGCTGAATCCCTTTCCGGTATGGAGAAGATGGCTCTGATCCTGACCAGTGATCATGGAAATATCGAAGACTTGTCGGCTTCACTCCATACTCGCAATAAAGTGCCGGCACTCTGCTGGTCTAACTTTGGGCTGAAGTGGCCGAAGCTGCACCGAATTGAGGAGATTACTCCTGTGATTGTTGAACTAATCGATCAGAACAATCTTGAATGATCATAAATGGAGATCAAGCGTTCATACTAGCATTAAAGGAATGTATAATTGACCTGCCGTAAACATCACGACGCCAATTTTTTAAAGGAGAAAACCATGCAATCAGAACTTGTGGATTTGGATAGAACGTTAAAACGAATGGAACTGTTAGCCCCTGCTGGGGGTTTTGAGGCTTTGAAGGCGGCCGTAGAAAATGGGGCGGATGCCGTCTATTTAGGAGGAAAACTTTTTAACGCCAGAGCGTCTGCTGCTAATTTTGACGACGATGAACTCCGAAAGGCGATCACCTATGCGCACGAACGGCAAGTGAAAATCTATGTCACTGTAAATATCCTGGTGGCCGATCGGGAATTTCCGGAACTGGCTGATTACCTGTACCGCCTCTATTCCATGGGGGTCAATGCAGTCATTGTCCAGGATATCGGGGTTGCCCATTTTATCAGAAAGGTACTGCCGGAGATGGAGCTTCACGCCAGTACACAGATGACCCAAACCAATAGCTGGGGTTTAAAACAGCTTGAAGAAATGGGTTTTTCCCGTGTGGTATTGGCCAGAGAGACCTCGAAGGCGGAGATGGCCAAAATAACAGCGGGCACGAAGATGGATATTGAAGTCTTTGTTCACGGAGCACTTTGCATCAGTTACTCGGGCCAGTGCCTGATGTCCAGTTATATCGGGGCCAGGAGCGGGAACAGGGGAAAATGTGCTCAACCCTGTCGGTTGATCTATCAGTTAGTGGATGAAAAAGGGAGAGAATTACTCGCGGAGAGCAAAATCGGTGAGTACCTCTTAAGTCCCAAAGACCTGAACCTTTCGGAGAACCTCGCTGAACTTCAGGAAGTCGGGGTCAGCTCCTTGAAAGTGGAAGGCAGGATGAAAAGACCGGAGTATGTGTCTACCGTTATCAGGATTTACCGGAAAGCCTTGGATGAACTAGCACGCCGAGATTCTGCCGGTCTCGACGAGCAGGATCGCTATGAGCTTTTACAGATTTTCAACAGGGATTTTACGACAGGGTATTTTCACTCTTATCAAGGGGCTGACATTATAAGCTATTCACGCCCCAATAACCGGGGGACGAGAGCAGGCCGGATCTTGGAAGTGAAACCCAATCGGTTAACATTAAAGTTAGAGAACGTGTTAAATATCGGTGACGGTCTGGAGATCTGGACCAATCGAGGACGTGAGGGGATCACGGTAGGTAAGATATTCGATGCTTCAGGCAGAGCCATTTCTAAGGCTTCCGCAGGGGAGAAGGTTACGATAGAATTTAGCGGTTTAGCCAAAGTCGGGGACCGAGTCTTTAAAACTCATGACCAGGAACTGATAGAAAAAGCCCGGATTAGTTTTCAAGAAGGAAAGGAACAGCGGAAACGCCCCCTGCGGATGAAGCTATCCGGAAAGATCGGAAGCAAACTACTCCTGGAAGCATGGGAGAGCGACGACCACTGGGTGACTGCTCAATCAGAGACAGAGGCTCAGGAGGCCGTGAACCGTCCGCTGGAGAAGGAATACCTGACCAAACAGTTAGGGCGTTTAGGCAATACACCTTTTTATCTGGAAGAATTAATTGTAGACTTACAAGGAGATGTAATCATTCCTGTCCGGGAGTTAAACGAGCTGCGCCGGATCGTTGTGGAGAGCTTATTAGAGCCGGATGCAAAGCGACCTGTTTTACATCAGAGAACTTATCAGGAGCGTCTTCAGGTCTGGCAGAACGAGATCAAGGGAAATGAAGAAAACAGGCAAGCACAGCGTCAAGGTCATGTTGCTAAAAAGAGCATATTAAAGCCGATCCTTTCCGCAGCCATTACGGATGAAAAACTGATCACCCCTTTGCTCAAGTTCGGTGCAGACAGGATTATTCTAGGCGGGGAACGCTGGAGATCCCGATTAGCCATCACTATCCCTCAGCTTCGGGAAATCGTCGATATCTGTTCAGCTAAAGGCGCGGAACTGGTCTGGAAGTTACCCAGAATCCTAAATGAGGCGCAGAGCCAAAGAGTGTTCAAAGAACTCACGGAGATTGCCCGCTGGAAAACCAGACCTGTGATTATGACGGGGAACTTGGCGGGAATTGAAATGATCAAAACCCTTGATCCCGACTGGACATGGGAAACCGATCACTTTTTCCACGTCTTTAATCGGGAAGCTTTACGTTGGATACTGGAAGCGGGGGGAAAAAGAGCGACCCTCTCGACGGAGCTGAATGCCGAACAGATTCGGCTGTTCAACAATCCTGCGCATACGGAGCTGATTGTGTTCGGCGATATGGAGATGATGGTCAGTGAATACTGTGCGATTGGGGCAACATTAGCACAAGGAAAAGGAAGTCCGAGAGAAAAATGTGGCAAGGCATGTGAGAGTAGAAGCTATTTCCTGAAAGACCGTCTGGCGTATCACTTTCCGCTGGAAACAGACAGGGATTGCCGTATGCATATTTTTAATGCCAAACGATTGAATCTCGTTACCGAACTTCCTAAGATCGCCGAGTTGGGTATTTCCAATATCCGACTCGAAATGCACAGGGCTTCCTTGACACAAGCCCAAAAAACGGTTTGCATTTTCAAAAGTCTTTGGACACAAGCTGTGCAAGGAAAAACCATAGAAACTGAAAAAACGGAGGGGGCCTTAAAAGACTTAGAAAGTCTCTATCCGGAAGGATTTACAAAAGGACATTTTTATAGAGGAGTGCTATCCTAATTGATCGCTTCAGAAAAAGTACTAGCTAAATTGGATTATGGAAAAATAAGGGATAAACTCAGTGCGCATTGCGTTCTTCCCAGGGCGAAAGAGCTGGCCGGAGAGCTTATCCCTGTTTCAGAAATACGGATTGTGAAAGAAATGCTCAGAGAAACCGATGAAGGGAAGACCTTGCTTCGGCTGAACCCCTTATTCTCGGTACGAGGGGCGAAGGAGATTCGGCCTTATCTGGAGAGATGTGACAGGGGAGGAATCCTTGACCCGGAAGAATTGCTGGAGATTCGGGATACCCTGAAAACGGCACGTCAGATCCGGAACACCTTGGTGGAGACCAACCAATCCGGAAAAGACAATTATTCTGAACTCTTTATGCTGCGGGTAATCGTCGAGGTGATTACCCCGCAGAAGAATATCGAAGATGAAATCACAAGGTGTGTCTCTGAAGACGGCAATATCACAGATCGTGCTTCGGAGGAACTTGGCAGATTACGGCGCTCTAAGAATACCCTGCAGCAGAGAATCCGGGACAGCCTCGATGGAATTCTAAAAAATTCCGGTTACCAGAAAATGCTCCAGGATCATGTCATCACAACCAGGGGTGACCGGTATGTTGTGCCCATCAAAGTGGAATATAGTTCGGCATTTCCAGGAATTGTTCATGACCAGTCGGCCAGCGGTGCAACAGTTTTTATCGAGCCGATGGTGGTCGTACAGCTGGGGAATGAATTGCGTGAGGTTATCCTCAAGGAGAATAGGGAAATACAACGAATTCTCCAACAGCTTACGGCACTGGTTGCCGTAAAAGTACCGGAGCTTACCGTTCTCTACGAAGCGATCGCTAAATTGGATTTTATATTGGCTAAAGCTCATCTGAGTGAAGATATGGAAGCGGGTTCCCCTTTGGTCGTTACCAAACATGAAGTCAAATTCGTCAAGGCCAGACACCCGCTGCTAACTGGGCCTGTAGTCCCCATCTCAGTGGAACTGGGAAAGGGATATCGTTTCTTAGTGATTACCGGCCCCAATACCGGCGGTAAAACCGTAACTTTAAAGACCATTGGACTGTTGGCGGTGATGACCCAGTCCGGACTCCACATTCCGGCAGAGGCTGACTCCAAAATGGGAATCTTCACTCGGATATTTGTGGATATCGGTGATGAACAAAGCGTTGAGCAATCGTTGAGTACTTTTTCCGGTCATATGACCAATATCGTGGATATCATGGGAGAAGCAGATGATAAATCACTGGCTTTATTTGACGAATTAGGTGCGGGAACGGATCCGGCTGAAGGGGCAGCGTTGGCAATGGCCATTCTTTCAGAGCTTTTGGAAAGAGGATGTTACGGGGTCGCCACTACACATTACGGGACACTCAAATCCTTTGCCTATAATACTCTTGGAGTGGAAAATGCTTCTGTTGAGTTTGATCCGGAGTCCTTAAAACCGACTTACCGGCTTTTGACAGGAATCCCAGGACGCAGCAACGCTTTCTCGATCGCCCAGAGACTTGGTTTATGCGAAAAAGTATTAGATAAAGCACGGACCTTCATCTCCAACCGGGAGATGCAAGAAAGCGACTTGTTGGAAAACTTAGAGGATACCCAAAGGGAAATCGAAACCAAGAAACGCCAGATTGAGGCAGAACAGCGGGATGCAGAACAGAAAGTTCAGGAACTCAAACAAAAGAATAGAGAGTTAGAAGAAAAATATGACGAGATCCTTCATAAAGCTAAAGAAGAGGCTGTAGAGATCGTTCGTAAAGCTAAGCTAGATGCTGAAGCTATTATTAAGGAAATGAAAGAAGCACAGAAAAAAGAAAGGCGGGAGCAGCAGGCAGCGACGGAAAGAGCGCGGCAAGGACTCAAAAAACTCTCCGATGGGATTTATGAAGGTGGAAAAGGCAGGAGAGATAAAGGGGGACCCAAGCCCCATCAGATTGAGCCCGGACAAACGGTCTATATGCCGAACTTAAGGCAAAAAGGTCAGGTTTTGCAAAAGCCTGATAATAATAACGAGGTTCTGATTCAAGCCGGTATCATGAAGGTCAATGTTCCGATTTCAGAAATCCGTCTAATAGATGAGACCAGAAGGCCGGACCATTTTGAAAAAACCATCAAGGGTAGTCTTGGACTTCAGAAAGCTGTTAATCTTAGAAGCGAGATTGATCTTAGGGGAAAGCTTGTCGAAGAAGCCATTGAAGAATTGGATAAATACCTCGATGATGCCGTGATTACCGGAATCAACCAGGTCAGTGTCATCCACGGTAAAGGGACAGGTGCGCTCCGTGCCGGTATTCATCAGTTTTTAAAAACACACCCTCATGTTAAGGCATATAGGTTGGGTGAATATGGTGAAGGTGATACCGGAGTCACCATTGTTGATTTGAAATAAGCGTGTTCAAGAAATCAAACGGCCAAAGCACCAAACTGTGATTTAAAATTAAGAGGCTGTTGCATTACGCGACAGCCTCTTTGGCATATTTTGATTTTTAGAATATTTCTTGTACCTAATTAGTCTGTAATCTCCAATGTTACAGGATTGGAGGGCGGGCCGACCGTAAAGGTTTCATTGTCCATAATGGAAGCCCAGAAGGTATAAGCCCCTGGAGCGGAACCGTTTCCTGACAGGTTTAAACGGTAGTTGATAAACTTCGTGCTGTTATCTTCCGGTACATAAGTCTCTAAATAGGATAATCCCGGCCGTTTGATATACAGCATGACGGTATAGTTTTTAGTATCATAACTGGACAACATAGGAATTTGAATTTTTGTAGTCTTTGTATCATAGGTTGGAGAGCCAATCGATAACTGAGGAAGGTTAGCATCGCCCAGCGGTGGAGATTCCCCAGTTGGATTATTTCCGTCATCCTGAAGATTGTCGGCAGTTTTTTCTGGCATTTTGAAAGGAGCCTCATCTTTAGGCCAGGTTACATCTTTTGGACGTCTGGGCACATTTAAAACCACCTTGTTAACTGCACCATAAGTGTCATCTGGTACGAGTACATTCGGGTTAGTCGGATCAACTTTAACTTCGATCCAGGCATCGCTTACACTCGTCGGCACACTGTCAACGGCACAGATTTCATTGGAGACAAATTGGTCGGGAGTCAGGCTGCTGGGCAGCAATCCGGATTTAAGATCAAATTTGACCGAAGTTAAACCTTGGGGTCGGCTGATACTGGATTGTACCGGCAAGTCTTCATGGGCCACGGTCATCACCTGTTTCCAGATGCTGGCGGGATAACTTCCGCCATAAACTTTATATAGATAGTGCTTCTTATCTTCGTCCGAGTCATAGCCCATCCAGACAACACCGACATATTTTGGACTATAGCCGGCGAACCAAGCGTCAGGGTTACCGGACTTATAACCGTATTTCTTAGGATCGAGGGAAGTTGTACCGGTTTTGCCGCAAATATACCAATTGCCGATTCTTGCTCTCGTACCGGTACCTGAAGTCACAACCGTTCTTAAGAGGTCGTTCATCAGATAAGCAGTAGTTTCCTTCATCACTCGTTTTTTGGTAGGAGTGGTTTCGATGAGAGTTTTACCATCAGGACCGTTTACTTTGACTACACTGAAAGGTTCTGTCTTAACTCCATTATTGGCAAATGTACCGTAAGCAGAAGCCATTTCCAATGTCGATACTTCGAAAGTACCTAGGCTAAGACTTAATACTTTTTGGTTTTCGTTCAGAGGGAGGCCCAATTTATTTTTAGCAAATTCCCAGCTATAGTTGATACCCATGGCATCTAACAGTTTTACTGCATAGACATTCACTGAATCCCGTACAGCCTCCCGCATGGTGATAAGACCTCTCCAACCGGAGGTTTCCGTATCATAGTCTACCGGAGCCCATACTCCGCCTGAGCCATTATCGTATTTTACCGGCATATCATCAAAGACTGTTCCGGGATAGAAACCGCCGTGTTCTAAAGCAGGTGCATAGACTACCAAAGGTTTGGCTGTTGAACCAGGTTGGCGTCTGGATTGGGAAGCTCGGTTTAAGCCCATTGGTGTATATTTTCTTCCGCCAATAATTGCTGTGATAGCACCTGTCTCAGGTTCAAGAACAGTCATTGCGCCTTGGACAGGGATCTCATCGACACTCTTTGGAAAGTTATCAGGATTGGCAAAAGCCTTTTCTGCCACGTCCTGAATCTTGGAATCAACCGTAGTGTAGATATGCAAGCCACCATTATAAATCTGCTCGGGTGTAAATTTATATTTGTCTTGGAGTTCACCAATGACATAATCAACGAAGTAAGGGTGTTTTTTGTTGCGGGTTGAGATTTCCGGCAAGTCTACTTTGGTTTGTTTGGCTTTGACCTGTTCTACAAAAGTAAAAGGCTCATCCTTAAACTTTTCGAAATCCTCTGCGGTAATAATTCCGCTGTCCCGCATGATTCCCAGTACAATGGCACGTCTTTTTTGAGCTTTATCCGGATTTAAGTAGGGATCATATGCGCTGGGGGCCTGCGGAAGTCCTGCCAACAGAGCTACTTCAGCCGGATTTAGATCTTTTAATTCTTTGCCGAAGTAGGTCTGGGCAGCCGTTCGAATTCCAAAGGAAGATTCTCCGAAAAAGATCCTATTTAAATAGAATGTTAAAATCTCATCTTTGGTATAGGTGCGTTCAATTTGAATCGCCAGGACAAGCTCCTGGATCTTACGTGTGAACTTTTTAGCAGTTGGGTCTTCAATAAAAGCATTTTTAGCAAGCTGAATAGTGATCGTACTGCCACCCTCGGATAAAGACCCGCTTTTCAGATTATTAATCGCCGATTTTATAATCCGGATAGGATCGGCCCCGAAGTGATCGTAAAAACGTTTGTCTTCTACAGCGACAAAAGTATCCGTTACCAACTTCGGAATATTCGCAAAGTCAACCAGTAGTCTGTTTTCTGAAGCATGAAGCTGGGCGATGGGAGTCCCTTCTTTATCGTACACAATAGAAGATTCTTTTTGCTCTGCGAGGATATTGGGATCCCACTCAGGTGTTCCGAGTGCTGCAGTGATTGTAAAAGCACCTACTGCGACCGAGGTTAGAATAAAAACTCCTAAAAATGCAATGAGGATAGTTTTTAACCTTATTCTATTTTTTCTTTTCTTCATTGGACGAACTCTTCTGTTTTTTTGTTCCGGATTTCGGTTGCCGGAATTCATGTTATTGGCCATTTCATGCGCCTCCTGTTAAGGGCCTCCTTAGTAAATAATAAACTCAAAACATTATATCATATTTTACATACGTCAAAAACAGTATGGATTTGGTAAAAGCTTGATATGAAATCTACTTACAATTAAATTAAGAAGTAACAAGTTATTTAAGTACTCATATGACTTTCCAAATATGATCGGACTTAAACACCGCGCAAATATGATGCTCTGGAGTGATTTTTATTCCGGAAAGTTGATCATTGTATATAATAGGTAATTTTCAGATTCGTTTGTAGTTGTTTCCTGGTCAGGAACGCTTTATATTTCCCAACATATAATGTGTTGAATGATTCGTTTGAAGATGGATACTTCTGCATACACAGCATACAATATTAGCATAAGTACATACTTATGCATTTATGAGACTGTTAACATATTTTTGTGTGATAGCGTAAAAATGCTGTAGAAAAGCGGAAAAAAATGTTTGAACAATAAATATAAAAATTTTATATTTCGTTGCATTTTGCTGTTGACAGTCAGAAAACAGCGTGATATTATAATAAAGCGTCTCGGGGGGCAAACGTCTGAGAGACCAGATGATCATTGAAAACTGAACAACAAGAAAAGAATTAAAGCTAGACTCGTCAAATGA
>CAYZDF010000019.1:0-30537 GCA_964477085.1 uncultured Gracilibacteraceae bacterium
TAAAGTTGGCTTGTCTGATAACAAGCAATAAGGGTGGCAACGCGGGATAACCTCTCGTCCCTCAGTGGGATGGGAGGTTTATACTATATTTTGAGTTTTGGGGGTTAGATACAAATGAAAATCCTGGTAAGTGAAAAGGTAGCAGAAGCAGGCGTCAAACTCCTACGCGAAGAACATGAAGTTGATACATATTGTTCATTGTCTCAGGAAGAACTACTAAATGTGATTCCGAAATACGATGCGTTGATCGTTCGGGGGGATACCCGTGTCAGCCATGAGGTTATCGAGGCAGGCAAGAATCTGAAAGTAATCGGGCGGGCAGGTTTAGAAGTAGAACATATCGATATCCAGGCTGCCACGAAGAGTGGAATAATCGTTCTGAACGCCCCACAGGGCAGGAGTACCTCCTCAATCGAATATGCTTTGGGAATGATTTTGGCTTTGAGTCGTAAGATTCCTCAAGCCTATGTTTCGGTCAGGGATGGTAAATGGGAAAGACAAAAATTCATTGGTATGGAGATTCGTGAAAAAGTGTTGGGGATCATTGGTTTAGGAAGGGTGGGAACGGGTGTTGCCCGTCGAGCCAAAGCATTCGATATGCGGGTAATTGCCTATGATCCGTTCATCAGCGAAGAGAAGGCCAGGGAACTGGACATTGACCTGGTGGATTTCGATTTTGTTTTGAAGAAAGCGGACTATATAACCTTGCATCTTCCCACCACCGTCGATACCAGGAATCTTTTGAACAAAGATGCTTTCAACAAAATGAAAAAAGGTGTAAGGATCATTAACTGTGCTCGGGGCGGTATCATTGACGAAAAGGCTCTGGCCTGGGCACTTAACGAAGGGATCGTTTCAGAAGCTGCTCTGGATGGGTTTGGAGAGGAACCGGTTGATTTCTCTAACCCTTTACTGACTATGGATAATGTTATCTGTACACCGCGGATTGCTTCACGGACAAGTGAAGCCGAGAACGAAGTAGCCATTGGGGTAGCTAAAGGAGTTTTAGCGGCTTTGCGATCTGAGCCAGTTGCAACCTCACTGAATATCCCGCCGGTATCCAAGGATGTAATGGAGACGATCAAGCCGTACATCAATCTTATGGAAAAAATGGGTGTGTTAGCTGTTCATCTAACAGAGGGCAGGATCAAAAACGTAGAAGTAAAGTATAACGGTGAGATCAGTATGGTCGATACCAAAATGTTAACGCTTGCAGTTATCAAGGGGGTACTTAACCCTATTCTTCAGGAAGCTGTCAACTTCGTGAATGCCCCGGAAGTCGCTAAGGCCAGAGGGATAATCGTCAAAGAGGTTAAAAGCAAAGAAGCCAAAAACTTTGTAGATCTTATCACAGTAACCGTTAGAACAGATAAGACTGAACATCGTGTAGCTGGGACATTATTTGGCAAGATGGAAGGGCGTATTGTAGAAATCGATGACTATAGGGTTGATATCGATCCGATAGGTTGGCTTCTTTTAATACCTCATGAAGATTATCCTGGGATGATCGGGAAAGTAGGGACGATTCTGGGTGAGAATCAGATAAACATCACCAGTATGCAAGTAGGAAGAACAGACGCATTCGGTACTAACATCATGATAGCAGGTGTTCAGACTGATATTGATTCTAACGTGATCCATAAGCTCAAAGAATTAATCGGCATCCAAAGCGTCAGAAAAGTCAATTTCGACATTGAATAGGAGAGGTCTTCGTGGATTTAAGATTTGGCACAGCAGGGGTACCTATATCTGCCAAAGACGGTTCGACTGAATCGGGTGTGCTTAGGATCAGGGAACTGGGTTTGGATGCCATGGAAGTAGAGTTTGTACACGGTGTTCGTATGAAGGAAGAAAAAGCTGCAAAGGTTGGGAAAATCGCCCAGATGGAAGGTGTTTTCCTATCCTGCCACGCCCCGTACTATATTAACCTTAATTCTAAGGAAGAAGAAAAGGTGATCGCGAGTAAAGCTCGTATTATTCAGACAGCAAGAATAGCCAAGCTTTTAGGAGCATCGAGTGTTGTTTTCCATCCGGCGTTCTACTTAGATAGTCCACCAGAAACGGTGATGCAAAAAGTGCTTTTAGCTTTGATTGAAGTTAGAGAAGAATTGGATCGGGAAGACAACCAAGTTATCTTAAGACCTGAAACAACCGGGAAACCTACACATTTCGGAGATCTTCAGGAGACAATTAGACTGGCGAAAGAGATCCCGGGAATTTTACCCTGTATCGACTTTGGCCATGTCCATGCCAGAGGTAATGGTCTATATAACAGCTATGATGAATTCTGCGCGATTTTGGATGAAACAGCAGAGGAAATCGGTGACATTTGGGTTAATAATGCCCATATCCACATTTCAGGGATTGAGTATAGTGCCAAGGGGGAAAAAAAACACCTTATTCTCCAGGAATCAGATTTACACTATGATCAGTTACTAAAAGCACTTCTGAGCTTTGGAATCAAAGGTACTGTGATCTGTGAGAGCCCTAACATGGAAACAGATACACTTATTATACGGGATGCCTATAGCAAGTTAAGACCAATTAATAATGGCTGAATGCCAATGATTAAAAAGAGGTTCTGATTGAAGAACCTCTTTTGTCAAAATATTACATTTTGATTGCAGGAATTATCCCCTTGTGTACAGAAAGTATTTCCTCGGGGGTGAGGGAGTGGACTTCTCAAGAGAAAAAATAATGAGAGCTGTGATTTTGGGGATACCCGGGATCGGCAGTCAAAGACTTCGTCATCTCATTGCTATAGCTGGAAGTGCTGAAAAAGCCTGGATTATGGAGCCTCAAGCATTTGGAACATTTGGTGAATCAGAATGGGTGAAAGATTTCATCCGGATGAGAAGAAGAGTAGATCCAGTAATAATGGCCGAACGTCTTCGCAAAGAGGGTATTTCACTGGTCATGTTAGGAGAAGATCTGTACCCTTATCTCCTAGCCGAGTGTGCGGATGCTCCCCCTTTGTTATTTTATAAAGGAACGTTGACGCCAAAGGTGGAAGGGTTGGCTGTGGTCGGCTCACGCCGAGCAACTCCTTATGGAAAAGCGGCTGCTCAATACGTGGCTCGGGCCATTGTTGAGAACAATTATGTGGTCATCAGTGGACTGGCACGAGGAATAGATACCTGGGCCCATAAAGGTGCTCTCGAGGCCGGTGGCAAAACCTGGGCTTTCCTGGCTGGTGGTCTGGATAACATCTACCCTCCGGAAAACAGAGAGCTGGCCTGCATCATTATGCAGAATGGTGCTCTAATCAGTGAATATCCACCGGGATTTCCGCCTGAGGCCGGACAGTTTCCGGCCCGTAACAGACTCATAAGTGGATCATCCCGAGGGGTGATCGTTGTGGAGGCTGCACAGCGGAGTGGAGCACTGATTACCGTAGATTTTGCGTTAGAACAAGGAAGAGAAGTATTTGCTGTCCCCGGTCCAATCTTCAGCGAACAGAGTCGGGGAACACATCAATTGCTTAAAATGGGTGCTAAACTGGTTAGTGATAAAGAGGATATATTCTGTGAATTGCCCTGTGCCACAAGTCAAAATTCTATAGTAGCTAAAGATTCAAAACCTGGAGTCTCTCTTAAAATGGATTCTCCTCCATCCACAGGGTCAGGTGAAGAAGACGATTGGGATGAAATTATGGAATACTTAAGTGATGTTCCAATCCATATCGACAGGTTAACTACCTTATGTTCTCTGCCTCCTGAAGCGATTGCACTGGGATTACTGGAATTACAGCTTTCAGGAAAGATCATTCAACTTCCCGGCCAAAATTTTGTTTTGCAGCGATAATTTTACGTAATAAGTTTAAGAGGGTAAAAAAATATCTATACTATATAAAAATCGACATTATTTAGCCTTTTTTTTGCTATAAGCAAAGATTTAAAATAAATTTGCCATATAGACGGAAATAATTATATAAACAATTGAGGTTTTTTGATAAAGTTGGTATATTGGTCTTATTATTTTTATGATCTGTTACTAAAATCTGAAGTTTAATAGGTCATATAGTTAACGAAAAATATTGAGGTGAATTATGGCTAAGACCCTGGTTATTGTTGAATCTCCTGCCAAAGCGAAATCCATCAGCAAATTTCTTTCTAAAAACTATCTTGTTAAAGCATCAATGGGACATTTGCGTGACTTACCCAAAAGTCAAATAGGAGTAGATATTGAGAACGATTTTGAACCAAAGTACATTGCAATTAGGGGCCGAGGAGATTTAGTCAAAGAACTGAAGGCCGCTGCCAAGAATGCTGATAAAGTCCTTCTGGCCTCCGACCCTGACAGGGAAGGTGAAGCTATTGCCTGGCACCTAGTGCACCTTTTAGGCTTAAATCCCAATGATAACAGCAGAATTGAGTTCCATGAGATTACCAAACCAACGATTCAGAATGCTGTTAAGAATGCCAGGAAGATTGACGTTCATCGGGTAGATGCACAACAGGCACGTCGCGTCTTAGATCGTTTAGTGGGTTATAAACTAAGTCCTCTTCTTTGGAGAAAGGTTAAGAAAGGACTCAGTGCTGGTCGTGTGCAATCCGTTGCTGTTCGCTTGGTCTGTGACAGAGAAGAAGAGATTAAAAACTTTGAGCCGGAAGAATATTGGACACTAACCGCTGAGTTTCTTTGCGAAGGTGGAAGCTTTATAGCTAAGCTACTGCACTATCAAGGAAAGAAAATTATCATATCCAGTCAGGAACAGATGGCAATACTCCTCAGAGAGCTTAAAGTGGCGCAATACCAAATAAGTGAGATTAAATCCAAAGAAAAGAAGAAACAACCGGCACCGCCATTTACGACCAGCAGTCTTCAGCAGGAAGCGTATCGCAAGCTCAATTTTACCCCCAAAAGAACAATGATGCTTGCTCAGCAGCTGTATGAAGGACTTGATCTGGGTAAGTCGGGGACGATCGGTCTCATAACCTATATGCGTACAGATTCTGTGAGGATCGCTGAGACTGCACAAGCAGAGACTAAAGAGTTCATTTTAACTCAGTATGGAGATAGATACTACCCGGAGGTACCAAGACAATTTGCCAGTAAGGGGAGAACGCAGGAAGCACATGAAGCTATCAGGCCTACCTCAGTTTTAAGGACACCTGATTCAGTGAAAGCATACCTGGGCAGGGATCAATTTCGCCTTTATCGTCTGATCTGGGAAAGGTTTGTTGCCAGCCAGATGAGTGCCGCTATCTATGATACGATTACGGTTGATGTTAAAGCTGGGGAATACCTCTTTAGGGCCAATGCTTCTACAGTTAAATTCCCGGGTTATTTAACCGTCTACGAGGAAAGTACGGATGATCCCGAGAAATTGGAAAATGAAGAAGGATGTCTAAGAGGTGACCTAGTGCAAGGACAATCACTTCAATTAGCCAAACTACAGGATAAACAACATTTCACAGAACCACCTTCCAGATACACTGAAGCCTCCTTGGTTCGTAAAATGGAGGAGGAAGGAATCGGAAGACCGAGTACATATGCACCGACCATCGATATCATTCAAAGTAGGGGTTATGTGGTCAAAGAAGATAAGAAGCTCGTGCCAACGGAACTCGGAGAAATCGTTATTGCTCTTCTGAAAGAACACTTTCATGATATAGTAGATCTGGAGTTTACCGCTCATATGGAAGAAAAATTCGATGATATTGAGGAAGGGAATGCTTCCTGGAAGGATATTATTCGTGATTTTTACGAGCCGTTTGCTCATACTTTAAGCATTGCTGAACAGAAAATTGGCAAGATTAAAGTAGAAGATGAGGTTTCTGATGAAGTATGTGAACTGTGCGGCCGAAATATGGTTATCAAGATGGGCCGTTTTGGTAAATTCTTAGCATGTCCTGGGTTTCCTGAGTGTAAAAATGCTCGTCCTTTGCTTGAAGAAGTGGGGGTAGACTGTCCCAAATGTGGTGATAAACTGGTTGTCAGAAGATCTAAAAAGGGACGTAAATTTTATGGTTGCAGCAAATATCCTGCCTGTGATTTTATCGCCTGGGAAAAACCGGCGCCAAGTCCCTGTCCCCAATGTGGTGGACTCATGACTGAGAAAAACTATCGTAATCAGAAAAAATATATCTGTACCAATAAAGATTGTCGCCACTCTCAGGATATCAAAGAGGCAGAACAGGGATAATATATCATTGGTGGTATTGAATATGGAGAATGTAACAATTATCGGAGCAGGATTAGCCGGCTCTGAAGCTGCATGGCAACTAGCACAGCGTGGAGCAGATGTAACCTTATATGAGATGAGACCGCAGAAATCATCCCCTGCTCATTGTACAGACCGATTTGCTGAATTAGTTTGCAGTAATTCTCTGAGAGCAGCAGGATTAGAAAATGCCGTAGGACTCTTAAAAGAAGAGATGCGCCGTCTGAAATCACTGATCATGGATGTTGCCGATCATACCAAAGTTCCTGCAGGAGGAGCACTCGCGGTTGATCGGAACCGGTTTGCTGAAATTATCACAGAAAGACTTTCTTCACATCCGAAGGTTACAGTAGTTCGAGAAGAAGTAACGGAGATACCACGGGATAGGACCGTCATTGTTGCCTCCGGGCCTCTCACCTCAGACTCACTTGCAGAGGATATTCTTAAGCTTACGGGGGAAGAAGAGCTTTCTTTTTTTGATGCTGCAGCTCCTATCGTTGAACTCGATTCAGTAGATATGGATATTGCCTTTTGGGCGTCACGTTATGACCGAGGAGAAGCAGATTACCTAAACTGTCCGATGAATAAAGACGAATATCAGGTTTTCTATGATGCTCTGATAGTGGCTCAGACTGCAGAGGTTAAAGGATTTGAAAAAAATCTTGTATTCGAAGGATGTATGCCTATCGAAGTTATGGCCTCGAGAGGATTTCAGACCATAGCTTTCGGACCTTTAAAGCCTGTGGGTCTAACAGATCCACGTACAGGAAAGACACCGTATGCTGTGGTACAGTTACGTAAGGAGAACATTGAAGGAACGCTCCTCAATTTGGTCGGATTTCAAACCCATCTTAAATGGGGAGAGCAGAAGAGGGTATTCCGTCTGATTCCGGGTCTGGAGCATGCTGAATTCGTACGTTATGGTGTCATGCATCGCAACTCGTTTCTAAATGCACCCAAAGTACTCAGGGCTGACTTTAGCTTTCGGCAAAGACAAAATATCTTTTTTGCTGGTCAGATTACCGGAGTAGAAGGATATCTGGAGTCTGCAGCCAGTGGACTTCTGGCCGGTCTGAACGTCTACCGGCAACTTCAGGGACTAGAAACGCTTATTTTTCCACCGGAAACAGCTTTGGGAGGATTGGCCCGGCACCTGGAAGGTTCTCCGAGTGTCGATTTCCAGCCCATGAATATCAATTTCGGACTGATCACTCCTCTTGGCTATAAAGTAAAGGGGAAAAGAGAAAAAAACTTAAAACTATCGGAGCGGGCTCTCGCTGAACTGCAGATTTTTATAGGGGAAAAGGGCTTAGAGAATAAGAATGCATTTTTGTAAAAACTATTTAGACTAGAGATGTATGGTAATCGGTAAAGGGGAGTGGGGAAGAATGTTTGTAGATAAAGCCTTAGATTCTTTTAGTGCGTATCTAACAACAAGAAATTGCTCTGACTTGACCATTGCAGCTTATCAGACTGACCTGATTCAATTCTTGGAGTTCGCCTCCCATGAGCTGGGGGTAGAGAGTCAAAACCTTGAAATTAAGACTATTGATAAATACATCGTTCGAAGTTATATTGGACTGATGGCTGAGAAAAACTTAAGTCGAAAAAGTATTGCCCGCAAAGTTGCTGCCATGCGTTCGTTTTTTCGATTCCTGTGTCGGGAAGGAGTTCTTACTCAGAGTCCTGTACAAAAGATTACAACACCTAAAATCTCAAGAAATCTTCCTCGTTTTCTATTTTATGAACATATGCATAAATTGCTGGAAGCTTCAGATCCCAATACCAAGATGGGCGTCCGTGATCAGGTTATTGTTGAATTACTCTATGGTTCGGGGCTCCGGGTCAGTGAACTTGTCGGTCTTGATATCTCAGATGTTGACGATTACAGCTGTCTCATCAGAGTTAAGGGCAAGGGCAGAAAGGAAAGAATTGTACCGCTCACTGATCCTGCTAAGGAGGCAATCAGAGGGTATCTGGATAAACGTCACGACCAGGAGAAGGCACTTCTTCTAAATTATAAAGATACAAGGCTGACTTCGCGATCAGTTCGCAGGATACTGGAAAAACTAGAGAAAAAGGCTAACCTTAATCAGCATGTCCACCCTCATATGCTGAGGCATACCTTTGCAACACATCTCCTGGACGGTGGTGCCGATCTAAGAAGTGTACAAGAACTCTTAGGACATAAGAAGCTCTCATCAACCCAGATTTATACTCATCTGACCAGAGAGAAGCTGCGGGATGTGTATATGAATACGCATCCAAGAGCAAAGATATGATAATTGTATTAAATTTTCATAAATATAAAGTCAATTATGAAAATTTGCTTGACTCTGGAAATAATTATTAGTAAACTGCCATTAAGGAGGAACACTATGTTTCATGCAACAACAATAATTGCAATTAAAAAGGGTACGCAAGTTGCGATTGCTGGAGACGGACAGGTCACTTTTGGTCAGGCTACTGTGATGAAACACGGTGCGAGAAAGATCCGCCGTCTGTATCAAGGTAAGGTACTTGCTGGATTTGCAGGTTCAGTTGCAGACGCTTTTACTCTTTTTGAAAAGTTTGAAGGAAAGCTGGAAGAATTTCATGGCAACCTACAACGGGCAGCGGTAGAGTTGGCTAAAGCATGGAGAACTGATCGCATGCTGAGAAATCTCGAAGCCCTTTTAGTTGTTGCAAACAAAGATACCATTCTTTTGATTTCTGGCTCAGGTGAAGTCATTGAGCCGGATGATGGTATCGCTGCTATCGGTTCAGGAGGGAATTATGCTTTAGCAGCGGCTAGAGCTTTGGTTAGCCACACGGATTTAAGTGCTGGAGAACTGGTTAAGGAAGCAATGAAGATTGCGGCCTCAATCTGTGTCTATACCAATGACAACATTGTTGTAGAGGAACTTAAGGAGGTTGACCAATGGAACAGTTAACACCTAAGGAAATCGTAGCTGAACTGGATAAATATATTGTCGGTCAGAAGGAAGCTAAAAGGGCAGTAGCGATTGCCCTGCGTAATCGTTATCGTCGTTCGCTTCTTCCATCCTCCCTGCAGGAAGATGTTCTGCCCAAGAACATTCTTATGATTGGGCCTACAGGGGTTGGTAAAACAGAAATCGCTCGGCGATTGGCTAAATTAGTTAAGGCTCCTTTCACCAAAGTTGAAGCCACTAAATTTACAGAAGTTGGTTACGTAGGCAGAGATGTTGAATCGATCATCAGAGATTTAACGGAGATTGCTGTCCGGATGGTTAAGGCCGAAAAAATGAAAGAAGTCGAAAGTCAGGCCGAAAAAAATGCCGAGAAGCGTCTATTAACCATACTGGTTCCGGGAAAAAAGAAAGAAGCGAGTACGATCAATCCTTTTCATTACTTGTTCGGCCAAGAAGGTGAACAGGAAAAGGAAAGTGCTGTTGCACCAGAGGTCGAAAATGATCGGGAATTCTTACAAGAGAAGCTCCTTAAAGGAGAACTCGAAGATCATACCGTGGAGATAGAGGTCGAAGAGAATCCTTCCTATTCCGATATGCTAGGTGCTTCAGGTCTGGAAATTGGTGTTAATCTTCAAGATATGATGGCGGGAATGTTCCCCAAAAAGAGGAAAAAACGGAAAGTATCTGTCAAAGAAGCTCGTAGGATACTGAGTCAGGAAGAAGCCCAAAATCTCATTGATCACGATGAAGCCGTACAGGAAGCAATCAGGCGGGCAGAGCAGGAAGGTATTGTCTTTATTGATGAGATTGACAAAATTGCAGGTAAAGATTCCACGGGAGGACCTGATGTATCACGTGGGGGAGTACAAAGAGATATTTTGCCGTTGGTAGAAGGTTCAACGGTGATGACGAAGCATGGGCCGGTAAAAACGGACCATATCCTATTTATTGCTGCTGGTGCTTTTCATGTGGCCAAACCATCCGATCTCATTCCGGAACTACAAGGGAGATTTCCAATTAGGGTTGAGTTAGAGTCTTTAAGTGTGGCTGATTTTAAACGGATCCTAACTGAGCCACAAGCGTCATTAATCAAGCAATACAGTGCTTTACTCTCTACCGAAGGGTTAAGCGTACATTTTTCGGAGAATGCTATAGAAGAAATTGCACATATCGCATATAATGTTAATTCTATTACAGAGAATATTGGTGCCAGGAGACTACACACAATAGTTGAGAAAGTCTTGGAAGAACTCTCATTTGAAGCTTCAGAGCTGCCGGAAGACTATTCCATAACCATCAATAAAGAGTATATTCAAAAACGAGTTGGGGATGTCGCTAAAAATCAAGATTTGTCAAAGTATATACTTTAAATTTTCAAAAAATTCATATATAATCTAAAGCAATAGAATACAAAGATAATAAACTATATTACTATTATACTGACTGACCTTAAAAGGAGGTTTATTTGTGGAGAATTTACTAGATAGGACACGAGCGATCAGCAGACTAATCCAATGTGCAGCTGGCAAACCCGTGGACTTTGAAGAAATGGCTAAGGTATTAAGTGAAAAAATAGAGAGTAACTGTTATATTGTAGGTCGCAGAGGAAAGATTCTGGGTTATAATTTCATGCCTGATTTCCATTGCGGTGAGATGGAAGAAATCGTTCTTCATGCGGAACGTTTTCCTGAAAGCTATAATGAAGGATTGCTTCGGATTACGGATACCAAAGCTAACTCAAGCCAAGTTGAGAATGCCTGTGTTTTTAATAAACATCAGAAATGTGTGTTTAATAATAAAATCACGACCATCGTTCCGGTTTTAGGTGGTGGTGAACGTGTTGGTACTTTAGTATTGGCTAAATACGACAAGCAATTTACTGCTGCCGATTTAATATTAGCAGAGTATGGTGCAACTGTTATCGGAATGGAAATTCTGCGTGTTAAAGCAGAACAAGCGGAAGAAGAAGCACGTAAGAAGGCGGCTGTTCAGATCGCTGTTGGGACTTTATCTTACTCCGAGTTGGAGGCAGTGGAGCATATCTTTGCCGAACTGGGTGGAGGAGAAGGACTCCTGGTTGCCAGCAAAATCGCTGACAGAGTAGGAATTACACGCTCTGTGATCGTTAATGCTCTTCGGAAATTCGAATCAGCAGGGGTTATCGAATCTAAATCCCTGGGAATGAAAGGTACTTATATCAGGGTCTTAAATGACTATTTATTGGATGAACTTGATAAGTACGTTAAACATCATCGCTAAGAGAAGGTTTGAGAGATGGAAGGACAAGAATATGTTTATCGAATGAAACCTATTATAGTCCCTGGATTAGGATATCTTATCCTATATCCGTTGTTGGCGGGGATCATTAGTTATATTTTTTTATTGCCGGAGATTTATCTTACTATTTTTTCGGGAATATATGCCGTTACAGCTGGAATCATTCTCTTGATCTGGTTGGCAGTAAAAAGAAAAAGGATCATTGTCGATCAAAATATTATTATCTTCCGATCTCTTCTGGGTAGACACTTGGTTGAGCCAAAAGATATCCGTAAAGCTACTTTTCTTTGGACGAAGGGTAATGAGGAAATTGTTCAGATAAAAACAAATAAGAAGGTTTTTTATCTTTCCAATCTGTATTTCCCATTTAACGAATTAATGACAGATATTGAAGAGTTCATCATGGCTAATGATATTCGTTCTAATCTAGCTAGTCATTATGGAATGAACAGATAGTACGAAGAATTGATTGGATGAATTATTAGTTGCATTCAAATCACAGGTATGATATTCTATTCGCAGTGTGATTTTGGAATACACACGCAGTGGGACCTAGCGTACATTGTTCCTCTTAAGGAGGGGTACCGGGGATGAACCTGCGGAGGAAAAAACAAGCTAAGAGAGGAGGTGTAACACAATGGCTGTAATCTCCATGAAACAATTATTAGAAGCCGGTGTACACTTCGGGCACCAGACTCGCCGCTGGAACCCAAAAATGGCGCGCTATATTTTTACTGAGAGAAATGGTATCTACATCATCGACTTGCAGAAAACCGTTAAGAAAGTTGACGAGGCTTATCATTTCGTCAGAGATATGGCTGTTAATGGTGGAACCATGCTGTTCGTTGGTACGAAGAAGCAGGCGCAGGAGTCTGTTAAAGAAGAGGCTGAACGCTGTGGAATGTACTTTGTCAACGAACGTTGGCTGGGTGGAATGCTCACCAACTTCCAAACTATACAGAAGCGTGTACAAAGACTACACGAGCTGGAAAGAATGGAAAGTGAGGGCGTTTTTGAAGTCCTTCCCAAGAAGGAAGTGGCTGCCCTTAAACACGAAATGGGCAAACTTGAAAGATTCCTTGGTGGAATTAAGAATATGAAGAAACTACCTGATGCTTTATTCGTAGTTGATCCACGTAAAGAAAGAATCGCTGTTGCCGAAGCCAGAAGATTAAACATTCCGATCGTTGGAATAGTAGATACCAACTGTGATCCGGATGAAATAGATGTTGTTATTCCGGCAAACGATGATGCTATCAGAGCAGTAAAACTGCTTACTGCAAAAATGGCTGATGCTATCATCGAAGGACAACAAGGCAGTATTGACGATGTGGAAGAACAAGAAGAGGCAGTTGAAGAATAAAATTAAAACAGGGTGAGATTAGGGTATGTTCATATTTCTTGACTTACCCTGTTCTTTTGTCTAATCTGATGGTTTTGGCAAGGAGGTTTTTAGATATGGCAGAGATCTCTGCTGCTCAGGTTAAGGAATTAAGAGAAAGAACCGGAGCAGGAATGATGGATTGTAAAAAGGCCCTAGCTGAATGTAATGGTGATATGGATAAAGCTATCGATTTCTTAAGAGAGAAGGGCCTGGCTGCTGCAGCCAAGAAAGAAGGAAGAATTGCAGCAGAAGGAATGGTTGAATCCTATATTCATGGTGGCGGTCGCATTGGTGTTTTAGTCGAAGTAAACTGTGAAACAGACTTCGTCGCCCGGGGAGATGAATTCAGACAATTTGCAAGAGACATAGCCATGCAGATTGCTGCAGCTAAGCCTTTGTACGTTAATAAGGAAGATGTTCCAGCAAATGTACTGGAACATGAAAAGCAAATCCTTAGAGCACAAGCTCTTAACGAAGGTAAACCAGAAAAAATTGTTGATAAAATGGTTGAAGGTCGTGTTGAGAAGTTCTACAAAGAAGTTTGCCTACTTGAGCAACCTTTCATCAAAGACCCAGATATCGCGATTAAAGATCTGGTGATTGAAAAAATCGCAAAAATCGGAGAAAAGATTGCTATTCGTAGATTTGCCCGTTATGAACTTGGAGAAGGAATTGAAAAGCGTCAAGATAATTTTGCTGATGAAGTAATGAAAGAAATAAATCGTTAAAACGAGAACACTTCGGTGTTCTCTTTTTTAAGTAATTCTCTGTTTTTATAAAACGTTGCTTTTTATACATTTTTCGTAATTGCCGTAATTACTCAAAATGACAAATAGGAGATAACTGAGCAAAAGTTAAGAGGATTTTTTATCTTTAATGTAGAAATAAAAGATTGTATACGGAGGTTCTTCCATGACAACTTCACGTTACCGTCGTGTTGTACTCAAACTTAGTGGAGAGGCACTTGCTGGTGAGCAAGGTTTCGGAATCGCCCATAGCATGTTAACATCTGTAGCCAAACAGGTCAGTGAAGTACAGGAACTCGGAGTTGAGATGGCCCTCGTAGTGGGAGGGGGAAACATCTGGCGGGGGATTGCAGGAAGTTCGCAAGGAATGGATCGTGCAACTGCAGACTATATGGGGATGCTAGCTACGGTTATGAACGCTCTTGCTTTACAGGATGCACTTGAACAGCATAATATACAGACAAGAGTTCTATCTGCCATTGAAATGCGACAGGTAGCTGAACCCTACATACGCCGAAGGGCTATCCGTCATATGGAAAAAGGTCGTATCGTTATTTTTGCAGCGGGTACTGGAAATCCTTACTTCTCGACGGATACCACTGCTTCACTTCGCGCTGCTGAGATTGAAGCTGAGGTTATTTTAATGGCCAAGAGGGTAGACGGAGTATATGACTCTGACCCTCTCAAAAACACAAATGCCAAAAAGTTTGATCGACTCACCTATCTTGATGTTCTGAGTAAAGGACTTGGTGTGATGGATTCAACTGCTGCATCCCTATGTATGGATAATAATATTCCGCTTATTGTATTCAATCTTAATCAGAATGGTAATATTATAAGGGCACTTAAGGGAGAATCTATTGGAACCTATGTCGGGAGGGAATAATATGATTAATGAAGTTTTGACTGAAACTGAAGAAAAAATGAAGAAAACAGTTGAAGTTCTACGTAAAGATTTGGCTTCTGTCCGCGCCGGGCGAGCTAATCCTGCGATGTTGGAAAAAGTAACTGTTGATTATTATGGTACACCAACCCCGGTTAACCAATTAGCCAACGTATCCGTTCCGGAACCTCGGATGCTTGTGATCCAACCGTGGGATAAATCATCCATCAAAGATATCGAGAAAGCAATCCTTAAGTCGGATCTGGGTTTAACTCCATCCAATGACGGAGTTGTGATTCGACTTAATATTCCTCAATTAACAGCAGAGCGCAGGGCGGAGATCGTAAAAACAGTCAAGAAGAAGGCGGAAGAGGCCCGTGTTGCTGTTCGTAACGTTCGACGGGAAGCAATTGACGATATCAAACAGATCGAAAAGGATAAAATTGCTTCTGAGGACGAATCCAAGAAGGGGCAAGAAAAAGCTCAAAAACTAACGGATAAGCACATTAAAGATATTGACGATGTTTTAGAGAAAAAAGAAAAAGAAGTCATGGAAGTGTAATATCTTGCGTTGGTTAGGTCGAAAATGGGAAGATGTCTATAAGGAATTAGCGGAAGAGAAAATTCTTTTTAATTATGAAATCACTTTTCCTACCGGTAAAGTAGCATCATGTGGTGATTTGCGCGTGGCCAGAGTCAGCCAAGTGGAAGGTAATTTGAAAATTATTCTATTACATGATAGATTTATTAGGTAATCTAGACGGCCCCCTGGATGAAGGGGGTCTTTCCGCAATGAGGGGTACGGATAATAAGGTGGGTTAAGTGTGAGATTTTGGAAGAAGGATCAGAAACAATTTAATGAACAAATTGACTTAAGCAACATCCCTCAGCATATTGCCATTATCATGGATGGGAATGGAAGATGGGCAAGAAAAAAGGGGATGCCACGAACACTGGGACATAGGGCAGGCGTTGAAGCTTTAAGGGAGATTGTCAAAAGTTGTGATACACTGGGAGTACGCTACTTGACAGTCTATGCTTTCTCAACTGAGAATTGGAAGCGACCGCAGTCTGAAATAGGGATTCTAATGTCCTTACTCAAGGAGTACATCCGGAAAGAACTGGATGAACTGTATACCAATAATGTTAGAATCAAAGTCCTGGGCGATATCGAACAGTTACCGGCGGATGTTAAAGAAGCGGTAAACCTAGCGTGTATTAAAACAAAAGCAAATACTGGTCTGCAATTCAATCTTGCCTTAAATTACGGGGGAAGAGCTGAGTTGATTTATGCTGTAAAACGGATTGTTAACGATATTCAGTCAGGTAAACTGGCTGCCAAAGAGGTTACTGAGGATCTTTTTGCGAACTACCTCTATACTGAAGATTGTCCTGAGCCCGATTTGCTGATTAGAACTTCAGGAGAAATGCGACTAAGTAACTTCTTACTTTGGCAGGTAGCCTATTCAGAGATTGTGGTGGTGGAAGAATGCTGGCCCGATTTTAAGGAAAGTTCCCTAATCACCACCATTCGCGCTTTCCAAAATCGTGAAAGACGATTTGGTGGGATCAAGAAGGTTGAGGAATAATATGATCAAAAGGATACTAAGTGCCTTGGTAGGGGCACCTCTACTATTGTTTATCACGTGGCTGGGAAGTTACTATTTAGCTTCGCTTGTTGTAGGCTTGGCGCTTCTCGGACTTAGAGAATTTCTGAAAATTGGAGAAAAAGCGGGACTCATAACCCGCTCCATACTTGTGGTCATTTTTTGTGCCATCTGGTTAGTCTTTTTCCTGGCAGGTTATACAGCTTGGCTCTTACCTTTTAGTCTCATTTGGTTTATTCTTGTCTTTGGGAGTTATGCACTTAAATATCCAGAAATATCCTTAACAGAGGCGTCTTTTAGCTTTATGGCTATTGTTTATCCTGTGGCTCTTTTTACATACTTGTTTTTCTTAAGGGAACTGTCAAATGGATTATCGTGGTGTTTCTTTGCTTTCCTTTTAGTATGGATCACAGACACAGGTGCCTTTTTTATCGGGACAGCCTTTGGAAAACGAAAGCTGGCCCCCAGAGTAAGCCCAAATAAGTCAGTTGAAGGGGCAATCGGAGGAGTGCTTTTTGCAGTCATCTTGGGATTTGGATTCTGGATGATCACCAAACAAGGAAATCTTACTGCCATCTTATTTCTTTCTGTATTAACCAGCATCGTTTCTCAGATCGGTGACCTCTTTGAGTCAGCGTTAAAAAGGTCAGCAGGAGTGAAAGACTCAGGTGACCTTATCCCAGGCCATGGTGGTATCCTGGATAGGTTTGACAGTTTTTTATTTGCTCTTCCCGTTGTTTATTATGCGATAAGTCTGGGGATGGTGGGTTAAACTATGAATCAGAATAAATCAAGTTCATTAAAGAGCAATCTTAATCGCTTAGTTATCATTGCGGGGTTATTACTCCTATTAAAGCTTTTCGCTTATACCGTACAAGAATTCCTGCCGGTCTTCAGCTCGGTGTTGGGTCAGTTGCTTTCAGCTTTGACGCCGTTTATCTTAGCGTTTATAGTCGCTTTTCTTATCGAGCCTGTTGTTCAGAAAATAATTCGTCTCTTCAAAATCAAAAGAACCTACGCATCTGTTCTGGTCATTATTATTGTCGCTATTGTACTTGTCCTGCTCTTGATGGTTCTGGGAAGTAGACTTTACAAGGAACTAGCCGAACTAACGACGACTTTCCCGATGATCTATGAGCGAACCATCGCCCTTCTAACCGAACAGGTTGGTATTTTTGAAAGATATATCGAGCTCAATCCGGAGATTCAAAACACCATCCGTTCTTCAACCGAAGATATAATTGCTTCACTGCAGTTTCTCCTGAAGAAGGGGAGCGTCGGTTTGCTCGCCTTCCTTGGAGCTTTGCCAGGCCTTATGGTCATCATTGTTGTAACGACCGTGGCTACCCTCTTAACCAGCATGAGTTATCCGGCAGCGAAAGATTGGTTTTTTAGTCTTTTTAAGGGTAAATATAATGCTAAAACAAGACTAGTGGCAGCAGATCTCGGTTCGGCACTGGTGGGATTCTTAAGAGCGCAAACGATTTTGGTGTCGGTTACTTCCATTGTTTGCATTGTGGGATTACTCATCCTTGGTAATAAATATGCCTTCACCATAGGCATTTTAGCTGGCCTATTGGATCTCATACCTGTCATCGGCCCTTCCTTGATTTTTATTCCCTGGGCAATTGTCTTACTGTTTACAGGAGGCCTGACGGCTGCGCTAAAAGTTTTTTTGATCTATGTTGCAGCAACGATCATACGACAGGTACTTGAACCCAAAATTTTATCGCAAAATATCGGCATCCATCCTCTGCCTACATTAATCTCGATCTATGTGGGATTAAGTCTCTTTGGCGTCAGTGGACTTATTCTTGGTCCGGCAGCGATCGTTGTCTATGAAGCAGTCCGGAAAGCGGGACTATTAAGCAGAAACTAGTTCTAAAAGTTGTTTGATTTTCAGCTTAGAAATCAAGAAAATTTCCATAATATGTTTATTTATGGGTATAGTAGCCCATATTAGAAGTAACGATTAGGCATGATTAATATCAACCCTTTTTGCATAACTCTGCCTAATAGCAAGGGAGATCGTTGTGAAAACAATTTCAGTCCTAGGTTCAACAGGTTCGATCGGAACCCAGACATTAGAGGTCGTTACTGCCTCTCAGGGTAAACTGAAGATATATGCCCTAACATCACACTCCAACATCGATTTATTGGAGGATCAGATCCGTCTCTTTCGACCTGCGTTAGCGGTGATGATGGACGAAAAGGCGGCTTCAGAGCTAAGAATAAGGGTGAATGATTTAGAAACAACTATTCTTGCAGGTCCGGAAGGGCTGATAGAAGCATGTGTCGCACAGGAAGTGGATATAATCGTTACCGCTGTTAGTGGCAGTATTGGACTGGAGCCTACTATCGCTGGACTTATGGCTGGTAAAGATATCGCTCTGGCCAATAAAGAGACTTTAGTTGCCGCAGGTGAACTGGTCATCAAGACAGCGAAGGCTAAAGGCTGTTCGATTATTCCGGTGGATAGTGAACATTCAGCCGTATTCCAATGTATAGCTCATAACCGCTCTGAAGTCAGTCGGATTATTCTTACTGCTTCAGGCGGACCATTTTTTGGATGGAACAAGGAAAGAATGTCTGAAGTTACGCCTGCCATGGCTCTCAAACACCCTAATTGGAATATGGGTGCTAAAATCAGTATTGATTCAGCCACGATGATGAATAAGGCCTTAGAAGTCATCGAAGCTAAGTTTCTCTTTGACTTTGCTTATGATCAGATTGACGTATTGATTCATCCTCAAAGTATTATCCATTCCATGGTCGAATATCAGGATGGTTCAGTGATTGCTCAGTTGGGGATGCCCGATATGCGTCTTCCCATACAGTATGCCTTAAGTTATCCTGAACGCTGGGATCATTCGTTCAAAAAACTGTCTTTGGCTGGAAGGACACTAACTTTTCAAGAACCTGATGAACACTTATTCCCCTCCTTAAAACTGGCCTACCGGTGTGGAAAAACAGGGGGTACTCTTCCAGCGTTCATGAATGCAGCCAACGAAATTTGTGTACATGCTTTTCTGGCAGGGCGCATACAATACCTTGAGATGTTTGATTTGGTTGAACGAACTTGCCTTGACCATAAGGTCTTAGCCTCAGATAGCCTTGAGACAGTCTTGGCGGCAGATCGTTGGGCCAGAGAATATGCCAACGAACTAATCACTCAATTATCTTAGGAATAATTTAAGATTAGTCTGAAGAAGTCTGAATCGGACAAGTGAAAAACGGTGTGAGGTGACGGAATTGAAAACTACCCTGTCCATTATTCTGGTATTTGGACTTATGGTCATGATCCATGAGTTAGGACACTTCATCGTTGCTAAAAGGGCTGGAATTAAAGTTTTAGAATTTGCATTTGGTATTGGGCCCAAATTATTTGGCATCAAGGGTAAGGAAACACTTTATTCTATCCGGATTTTCCCCTTAGGTGGGTTTGTGAGGTTTCTCAGTGCGGAAGAAATAGAGGAAACAGACCATGTCAGCAGACAGGAATTACTGAGCAGAAGTTTTGAGAGCAAACGAATCTGGCAGAAGATGGGGGTTATCGTCGCAGGCCCCCTGATGAATTTCGTGCTTGGAGCGGTCCTTTTTATCATGGTATTTGCTTGGTTCGGCATTCCCGTGGCAAGCAGTGAAAACGTCATCGGCAGTATTATCGAGAATAAGCCGGCTGCCGCAGCCGGTCTGTCAGCAGGGGATAAGATTCTGGCAGTGAACGGTGTAGAAACGCCTGATTGGAATTCTGTTACCCAACAGATTCATGCCAAAGCAAGACAAAAAGTATCATTTACCATTGAAAAAGCTCAAACCAAAAAAATAACGACCTTGGCAATTACCCCTGAGTTTGATTCGCAATCCAACAGAGGATTGATCGGAATTACACCCAAGGTGGTCAACCAAAAAGTTTCTGTCATTAAATCTACCCAGTATGGGTTACAGCAAACGGTTGAGTTTACCAGACTGATCATAGCCTATATTATTCAAATGATTACAGGCCAAGCTCCTGTCGAATTATCCGGACCTGTTGCTGTTGCTCAGGTTATTGGGGAAGGTGCCAGACAGGGATTATCGAATCTTCTAAGTCTAACGGGAATTCTAAGCATTCAGTTCGGTATTCTGAACCTCCTGCCGATTCCTGCTTTGGATGGCGGACAGCTTGTGGTTCTTTTCTATGAGGGAATAAGAAGAAAACCTCTGAATTCCGAAAAAAAGGGATGGATTCAATTAACAGGCTTCGCTTTATTGATGGCTTTAATGATCGCAGTTACCTATCAAGATATCGTCAGGCTTATAACCAAGTAGCCAAGGAGGCTTTAACTTGCAGCGCAGGATGACCAAAACAGTAAAAATAGGGTCAGTGGGTATCGGCGGAGGCAACCAGATAGCCGTTCAATCCATGACCAATACGGATACCCAAGATATTCAGGCTACACTCGGACAGATTTCCGAGCTTGCCAAAGTTGGGTGCGAAGTGGTTAGAGTTGCCGTGCTCAATGAACAAGCAGCCCAGGCGCTTAAAGAAATCTGCAGACATAGTCTCTTACCCGTCGTTGCCGATATTCACTTCGATTATAAGCTGGCCTTAAAAGCCATAGAGAACGGTGTTCAGGGTTTAAGAATCAACCCTGGTAATATCGGAGAACGATGGAAGGTTCAAGAGGTTGTCAAAGCAGTAAAGGAAAAAATGATTCCCATACGCATCGGTGTCAATGCAGGATCTCTGGAAAAAGAGATCCTGGCTAAATATCATGGACCTACACCTGAAGGGATGGTAGAGAGTGCCTTAGGTCATGTGAGGATTCTGGAAGAAGAGGGATATGATAACCTTAAGATATCCCTAAAAGCATCCAATGTTCCTTTAATGATTGAAGCCTATCGGATAATGGCAAACAAATCAGATTACCCTCTTCATCTTGGTGTCACTGAAGCAGGGACTGTGAAATCAGGTGTCGTGAAATCAGCTATAGGGATCGGCACCTTGCTCGCAGAAGGGATTGGCGATACCATCAGAGTATCTTTGACGGGTGACCCTGTGGCAGAGATTCCTCTGGCCTTTAATATCTTGCGTGTGCTGGGCTTGAAAAAGGGTGGGTTTGAGCTTATTAGCTGTCCTACTTGTGGGCGTACCCAAGTGGATCTGGTAACCCTTGCGGAAGCTGTGGAAGAAAAGCTGGAAAGATTGCCTTCACCTGAGAAGGCAATCTCGGTGGCCGTCATGGGCTGTGTGGTTAACGGACCGGGGGAAGCAAGAGAAGCTGATTTTGGGATCGCTGGCGGAAAAGGTAACGGCTTGCTATTTGAAAAGGGAGAGGTTGTCGCCAGATTATCGGAAGAGGAATTACTTCCGGCCCTTATGGAGCGGATAGAAAAACACATGGCTCAAAATAAGGGGAGCTGAATATTATATTGGTAATATTATTAAAATATGATAACAAATAATACTATTTGGAAGTGTCGCCCGGATAATTATCTTTCACAAAAACGGCTTTAATCGAAGGAACGGTTGTTAGGCCTAGCAAAAACCGTTCTTTGATTCACGTTTGAATGACACGTTATTATTATGGAAAATACTATAAAAGATATTGTTTACCACCCTCATCGGGTGGTAAACTTGACTTATAAATTTTATGCAGCGTTAGTACAGGCCTATTTGGAAAGGATGAAGGTATTACAATGAGAGTGAGTCAATTACTCAATCCCACGTTGAGAGAAGTTCCCGCCGAGGCTGAAGTCGTCAGCCATCAACTGATGCTTAGGGCAGGATTTATCCGTAAAGCAGCGGCAGGAATCTATACATATCTCCCTCTCGGTTGGAGAGTGATCAGAAAGATCGAACAAATCGTCAGAGAAGAGATGGATGCTAAAGGTGGCCAGGAAGTAATGCTGCCCATCATTCAACCGGCAGAACTATGGAGAGAGACGGGCCGTTGGGATGTTTATGGTCCTGAGATGTTCAGACTTAAGGACAGACATGACAGGGAGTTTTGTCTCGGTCCTACCCATGAAGAGATTATAACAGATCTCGTAAGGGGAGAGGTTCGTAGTTATAAGCAATTACCTCTATTACTGTACCAGATCCAGAATAAATATCGTGATGAAAGACGGCCACGTTTTGGACTGATGCGGGGAAGAGAGTTCATCATGAAAGATCTTTATTCTTTTGACCGTGATCCTGAGAGTTCCAAGTTAAGCTATCAGAACATGTATGACGCCTATGAAAAGGTATTCACTCGCTGCGGGCTTACTTTCCGTGCGGTCGAGGCTGATGCAGGGGCCATTGGCGGAACCGGGGGCACTCATGAATTTATGGTTCTGGCAGAATCAGGCGAAGCTGCTGTCGTCTTCTGTTCCGATTGCAGCTATGCGGCTAATGTGGAAAAGGCTGAGTGCTTGCCACATCCGGTAAATGAAGATCATGTCATTCAGGGGCAAGGGGAAATTCATACACCCGATACCAAAACGATTGATCAAGTTACTGAATTCCTTAGTGTTAAAAAGACTTCTTTGATTAAAACGTTAGCTTATAGAGGCGATGATAAGTTCTTCCTTGTACTAGTTCGCGGAGACAGAGAAATCAATGAGATCAAAGTCAACAATACATTAGGTCCTTTCATCAATCTGCGTCTGGCTGATCCGCAAGAGGTATCGACTATTCTTGGTTGTGAACCTGGATTTGTTGGTCCCGTGGGCTTATCCAAAGAAATTCTCATTGCAGCTGACTTAGAGGTTGCAGAGATGAAAAGTGCAGTCTGTGGTGCCAATAAAAAAGACTACCATCTGCTGAATGTAGTTTGCGGTGAAGACTTTAAACCTTCCCTCGTCGCTGATTTTCGGATGGTCACACCTGGGGAACCCTGCCCGAAATGTCCGGGTGTGTTACAGGAAGCAAGAGGGATTGAAGTGGGACAGGTCTTTAACTTGGGTACCAAGTACAGCAAGGCCTTAAATGCCACTTTCCTTGATGAAAAAGGCAAAGAACAAGTTTGTTATATGGGCTGCTATGGAATCGGCGTAAGTAGAACGATGGCTGCAGCTATCGAGCAAAACTATGATGAGAATGGGATTATTTGGCCAATGCCTATCGCACCATATCACTGCATCGTTGTTCCTGTCTCTGTTAAAGATGAAGAAGTCCTGTCAACTGCAGAAAGACTGTATGACCAGCTTAAAGAAAAAGGTGTCGAAACCGTTTTGGACGATCGGGATGAGCGTCCAGGCGTTAAATTTAAAGATGCTGATCTGGTGGGTTATCCACTTCGCTTGACAATCGGTCCGAAAACGCTGGCTGAAGGCAAAGTGGAATTATTCTATCGTCAAACTGGCGAAAAAGAATTAGTCGAAGTAAATCGGGCCTGTGACAGAATCAAGGAGATCGTTAAGGCCGCCTTAAAATAGACTCCGTTTTGATTCAAAATTTGCGATACCACAATAAGTCATACGAAGGCAGTATGACTTGAATGCGACATAACTCAAGTCATAACCAGTGCCCATAATGATGATATCGGCCTGCAGGTGGAGGGAAGCGTGTGCATAGTACCGCAGTAAAGCTTGATAAAGTACCATTTTTCGGACTGCTTTCCGAGGAAATAAGAACGAAAGTAGAGCCCTACACAAATAAAATAATGGTTGAAAGGGTGGAGGTTCTTCCTAAGGAACGGAGATGGATGCTCCACCTTTCCTTGTTATCTCCCGTGGAAAATGAGGTTTTAAGCCTATTTGCCATATCCTTAGAGAATATTTTAGGAACAGGTATCCGGGTTGAGGTAAAAACCACTCTCCGGATAAACTGCAACCTGGAACAACTCTGCCAGGATTATTGGCAGGATATTTTGCAAGACATCATTGAGAGGGTTCCATCCCTCAAAGGATGGTTGAATACATCTGTTAAATATGAGGTAGAAGAAGATAAATTAACGTTTTTTGTTCCCAATCTGATGGCGATGGACTATTGTCGCCTTAAACAGGAGAGCATTGAAGATTATTTTTTGAAAAAGTATGGTCTGAAGGTTCGAACCCTCTGGGAAGTGAGTGAAACATTGGATGAGGAACCGTGCTTCGACCCAGAAAAAGAAGAGCAGAAGTATGTCGAAGAGATCTTAGCATTAAACCCAGTGGAGAAGAAAGAGGCCAAACAACAGCCTGCGGTTCTGTTAGGAAGAGAGTTTAAGGGAGAATCTTGTGCCTTAAAAGACATTAACGATGAAGAAAAACAGGTTATTGTGGAAGGCGAAGTTTGTGAAGTTGATATTCGTCAGCTTAAAAGCGGGAGACAGCTTCTTTCGTTTGGTATTACAGATAAAACGAATTCCATCAGCTGCAAAGTCTTTTATGATGAAGGTCAGTCTCCACTCCAGTTGAATAAAGGGGATTGGCTTCGGGTAAGGGGAGCGGTACAATTCGACCGGTTTACCACGGAACTTACCCTGATGCCCAGAGATATCATGCCTATTCCCCGCCGGATTAGAATGGACAGGGCGGCTGAAAAGAGAGTGGAACTTCACCTGCATACGAAGATTTCAGAAATGGATGGCTTGTCCTCCGTTCAAAGCTTAATAAAAAGGGCTAGTGAATGGGGGCATGAGGCGATAGCGATAACTGATCACGGTGTTGTCCAGGCTTTCCCGGATGCGTCAGACGCCGGTAAAAAGTATGGGATTAAAGTCATCCTGGGAATGGAAGGCTATCTCATTGATGATACTATCGAGAATCAAGATTCTTCAAAAAGCAGAGCTCATCATATCATTATACTGGCCAAGAATCAGATAGGACTCAAGAACCTTTATAAACTCGTCACTTATTCTCACTTAGAAAACTTCTATCGCAGACCGAGGATTACGCGATCCTTCCTTAATGCCCATCGTGAAGGTCTTATCCTGGGGTCGGCCTGTGAAGCAGGAGAACTTATGCGGGCTATACTCAAAGGTTTGAGTATTGATGAGATCAGGCAGATTGCTTGTTTTTATGATTATTTAGAAATACAACCCATAGCCAATAATCTGTTTTTAGTCAACCGTGGTGATGTGAGGGATGTGAATCGACTTAAAGAAATAAACCTGGAGATTGTCAAGTTAGGCAAAGAGATAAATATTCCAGTGGTTGCTACCTGTGATGTTCATTTTCTCGACGCTGAAGACGAGGTTTATCGTCGGATTCTGATGGCGGGCAAAGGGTACACTGATGCAGACCAACAGTCTCCATTGTTTTTAAGGACAACGGAAGAGATGATGGAAGAGTTCTCTTATCTGGGAGAGGAAGATTGTTATAATACGGTTATAACCAATCCCAAGATGATCGCAGCTCAGGTGGAAGAGCTCAAACCCTTTCCGGATGACTTCTTTGAACCTAAGATTGAGGGTGCTCCAGAGAAAATTATGAGTATGACCATGAATAAGGCCCACGAACTCTATGGAGATCCGCTGCCCGAAGTGGTGCAAAAAGCCGTAAAGAAAGAATTAGACTCCATTATAGGCAATGGTTTTTCGGTTTTATACCTGATATCGCATCTCTTGGTGAAGAAATCCAACGAAGATGGATACCTTGTTGGTTCCAGAGGATCGGTAGGATCTTCAATTGTAGCCACCTTTACGGGTATTACCGAAGTCAACCCTCTCCCGCCTCATTACCGATGTGAAAACAAGGAATGTCTTTACTCTGAGTTCATCCAGGATGGCAGTGTGGGTTCGGGTGTAGACTTACCGGATAAGGATTGTCCGCAATGTGGCAGAAAATTGTTAAAAGATGGACATGATATTCCTTTTGAAACTTTCCTGGGCTTTAAGGGAGATAAGGTTCCGGATATTGATCTTAACTTTTCAGGAGAATACCAACCAAGAGCTCATAAATACACCGAAGAAATTTTCGGTAAAGAGAATGTCTTTCGGGCAGGGACGATCTCAACTGTCGCTGAGAAAACTGCCTATGGATTTGTGAAAAACTACTTGGAAGAACGGAAAATAAAATATAATCAGACAGAGTTAAACAGGCTCGTGCAAGGATGTGCCGGTGTCAAAAGAACGACAGGTCAACATCCCGGGGGACTGATGGTCGTTCCCAAAGAGTGCGATGTTTTTGACTTTACCCCCCTGCAAAGACCCGCCAATGATACGAGTTCAGAAATTACAACCACCCATTTTGATTATCATTCTATATCTGGGCGTTTAGTCAAACTCGACATTTTGGGTCACGATGATCCTACTTCTATTAAAATGCTGGAAGATCTCACAGGGGTAGATGCTAAAAAGATTCCCTTGGACGATAAAAAAACGCTTTCGCTTTTTTCCAGTCCGGAAGCTCTGGGAGTATCAGCGGAAGAACTGGGAGTCAAAACGGGGACACTTGGTATTCCCGAATTTGGGACGAAGTTCGTTCGCCAGATGTTAGAAGATACAAAACCTTCTACATTTTCTCACCTGTTAAGGATTTCGGGTCTATCTCACGGAACCAACGTATGGGTCGGAAACGCCCAAGATCTTGTTTTGAATGGTACTGCTGATATTTCACAGATTATCGCTTGTCGAGATGACATTATGCTTTATTTGATTTATAAAGGGGTTGACCCCAGTCATGCCTTTAAAATCATGGAGCAAGTACGCAAAGGCAAAGGCTTGAAACCTGAGGACATCAAGGCCATGCAAGAACAGGATGTTCCGGATTGGTATATTGAATCCTGCCAGAAGATCAGTTATATGTTTCCTAAAGCGCATGCTGTAGCCTATGTAACCATGGCCTTCAGGATAGCCTGGTTCAAAATCTATTACCCTGAAGCTTTCTATGCCACGTTTTTTACCGTAAGGGCCGATGAATTCGATGCTGAACTCATCACAGCAGGAATAGATAAATGCAGACAAGTGATTAAAGAAATCAATGAAAAGGGGAACACGGCTTCCCCCAAAGAAAAAAATCTTCTGACCATCCTTGAACTCGCTGTTGAAATGTACTCCAGAAATATTAAGTTATGTAAAGTTAACCTGTGGCAATCGGATGCAACGCGCTTTTTGATTGTTCCTGAGGGCTTATTGCCACCATTCTCCTCGTTACAAGGAGTGGGTGGCTCTGCAGCCGCCAATCTTGCTAAGCTCAGAGATCAAAAACATATTTTATGCATCGAAGATCTGCAAACACGTGGAAAGCTTTCGAAAACGGTGATAGAGGTACTTCAGAGGCATGGTTGCCTGGAAGGATTGCCTGAGAAAAATCAATTAAGCTTGTTTTAAACACGTACGAATATTGCAGACCTATTAAGTATATGATATATTAAAGAAGGAATTTATTTGAAGCACGTTTTTTGGTTGGAGTGGGGTTACCCACTCTTTCATTTGGTCTATCGGGAAGTATTTTCCATTCAGGCTTGGCGTAAGCCAAGTTTTCTAGTAAGGGAAGAAAGCCTAAACAATACTTGACAAAAGGGGTAAGAATATGAGCAAATCAGTTCTTAGTAAGGTCCGGCAACTGGCTGAGCCTCAAGTATCGGGGCTTGGTCTTGAACTGGTGGATGTGGAGTATGTCAAGGAAGGTGCTCACTGGTATCTGCGGATTTACATAGACAAGGAAGGTGGAGTCGATATCGATGACTGCACAGCAGTGAGCCTCAAAATGAGTGAAATTCTCGACCGTGAGAACCCAATCCCTCAGGCTTATATGTTGGAAGTCTCTTCACCTGGCATCGAGAGACCTCTTAGAAAAAGGGAGGACTACGAGAAATATAAAGACGAACTTGTCAGTGTCTATACCACGGAGCCCTTTAATGGATTCTCTAGTTTTACCGGAAACCTGGTCGGTCTGGTTGAGAATAATGTTGTACTTGAATATGAAGGGCAAGAGATTACCATTCCTTTTGATCTTGTGGAACGGGCACATTTAACTTTTGAGTTTTAATTTTGGTGTTGAAGGGGGAATTATGGCAGATGAACATGGAGTTCATTGAAGCAATCCACGAATTAGAAAAAGAAAAGGGTATTTCTGCAGAGATACTGTTTGAAGCTATAGAAGCTGCGCTGATATCGGCTTACAAAAAGAATTTTTCTTCCTTACAAAATGTAAGAATCCATATAAACCGTCTGACCGGAGAGATTAAAGTATACGCCAGAAAAAATGTTACCGACACAATTGAAGATGCAAGAGTTCAGATTACATTGGATGAGGCCAAGCAAATTGATCCTAACTATGATCTTGATGATGTCGTCGAATTTGAAGTAACACCTCGTGAATTTGGAAGAATTGCGGCACAGACTGCCAAACAAGTTGTGGTACAAAGAATTCGTGAGGCAGAGCGGGGTCTCATTTATGATGAATACATCAACCGCGAAGGGGATATTGTAACCGGTATCGTGCAGCGTTATGAGCAGCGCAATGTAATTGTCGACTTAGGTAAAGTTGAGGCGGTTCTTCCTGCTTCTGAACAGATACCAGGAGAAGCGTATCAACCTTTTGAGAGGATAAAAACGTATGTCGTTGAAGTTAAAAAGACGACCAAGGGGCCACAGATCCTTCTCTCTCGTACTCATCCGGGACTTATTAAAAGACTTTTCGAACTGGAAGTACCTGAAATTCACGATGGCATCGTGGAAATCAAGGCCGTTTCCAGGGAAGCTGGAGCCAGATCAAAGATTGCAGTTTATTCCAAGGATAGTAATGTTGATCCGGTTGGTGCTTGTGTCGGACCTAAGGGTAGCAGAGTCCAGACTATTGTTAATGAGCTTCGGGGAGAAAAGATGGATATCATTAATTGGTCTTCAGATGCGGTAGAGTTCGTTTCCAATGCTCTTTCACCTGCTAAAGTTATCGGAGTTTACCCCAAGTATGAAGAAAAGGTAACCCTGGTGGTGGTACCTGATTATCAATTATCGTTGGCCATCGGTAAAGAAGGACAGAATGCCAGACTGGCGGCCAAACTAACCGGATGGAAAATTGATATTAAAAATGAAACCCAAGCCATTGCCAATAATCTCATACCACCAGAACCTGTACAGCCTGAAGACGGTTATTATGAAGATGGTGAATATGTCGAGTATCAGGATGGATACGACCAGGATTATGCTGATGGCGAATACCAGGATTATGGTGACGACTACGAAGAAGGCTATGACGACGGGTATGAAGAAGGTTATGACGATTATGATGAAGAGTACGAAGACTATGAAGAATACCCGGAAGGTGAATATGAGTACGAAGATGGGTATGAACAGTATGACCAAGATGTTTATGATGATGAACTTAACACATCACCTGAAGATCATGAATATATAGATTACGAAAGAACGGATAATAACTTACAAGAAGGAGAATACGCTCCTAATGACGAAGAGGTATACTCGGAACCTGAGGAAATAATCCCGAAGAAAGCTTCCAAGGCTTCAAAAAAGAAAAAATAATCGTTCAAAAGAAAAATCGCAGTCCGAATAGTGAAAGGTGAAAACATGAAGAACCGTAAGATTCCGCTGAGAATGTGTCTGGGATGTCAGGAGATGAAACCGAAAAAGGAATTATTAAGAATTGTCAAAACTCCCGAGGGTGTTTTGGAATTCGATCCTACTTCCAAGAAGAACGGGCGGGGGGCCTATCTGTGTTCGGATAGCACTTGTTTATCGAAGGCTATAAAGCATCTTAAATTTGAAAAGACTTTTGGGATTAAACCATCGAATGAGATGATTAGCGAGATAGAAAGGCAGCTGAATTCTTCTTGACACCAAAGGTAAAATCTTTACTAGGAATGGCAAGACGAGCAGGCAAAGTAGCCTCGGGTGAATCACAGGTTGAAGCCTATTTAAAAAAGCAAAAAGGGCACTTACTCCTTATCGCTGAAGATTCGCCAGGAGCAGAAACAAAGTTTAATCAATGGGCAAATGATATTTATATCCCGGTTTTGGTTACAGGAACCAAGCAAGAGTTAGGGTTAGCTATCGGGTTGTCACCGAGGTCAATAGTGCTCATCATGGACAGGGGGTTTGCGGAAGCAATAATCAAAGCAAAATAACTTAAGGAGTTGAAAGGTTATATTTTTATTCTCGTTTTTTGGGGGTGACACTGTGACCACGATTAGGGTTCACGAACTGGCTAAGGAGTTAAACGTATCAAGTAAGGATTTAATACAACAGTTGAATAAACTGGGCGTGGAAGTAAAGAATCATTTAAGCGCAGTTGCAGTTGAAGATGCCAGAAAAGTCAAACAGAGTGTCCAAAAGAATAAAGACAGAAACGAAGGATCTAACGCAGGTATTGTTAAGGATAAAGAAACAACCCAAAAACCTGCTCATACAACAACAGGGGTAGAAGACGATGGTGAAATACGGAGAAGACCATCGGAGGAAAACAGAAGACCCCCAGAAAACCGGAGACCTCCTCAAGATGCAAGAAGGATGCCGGATGGAAGACCCCAAGGGCAAAGGCCACCCGGAGAAAGACCGCAGGGTCAAAGACCACCCGGAGAAAGACCGCAGGGCCAAAGACCGCCCGGTGAAATGAGACCGCAAGGTCAAAGACCACCCGGAGAAAGACCGCAGGGTCAAAGACCACCCGGAGAAAGACCGCAGGGCC
>CAYZDF010000019.1:30637-44902 GCA_964477085.1 uncultured Gracilibacteraceae bacterium
AAAGACCACCTGGTGAAATGAGACCGCAGGGTCAAAGACCGCCTGGTGAAATGAGACCGCAGGGTCAAAGACCGCCTGGTGAAAGACCACAAGGTCAAAGACCTCCTGGTGACACAAGAAGACCCCAAGGGCAAAGGCCCCCAGGCCAATTTGGGGGACCACAAGGACAAAGGCCTGATGATGGAAGACCAAGGGGGCCAAGGTATGAAGAAGGAAACAGACCACAGGGCCCCAGATTTGATGATAGACCAAGACCCCAGGGTGGTAGATATGATGATGGCAGGAGACCGCCAGGGCCTAGACCGCCTATGGGTGGGGACAGACCGTTTTCTCCCAGACCACAGGGTGATTTTCGTCAACAAGGTGGAGGACGTCAAGCTGGTGATGGCAGAAAACCTCAGGGAGCTGGAGCCCGACCATTTGATGGTGGAGGCAGAAAACCAACTCAGGGTGGACGTCCCGGACCAGATTCCAAAAAAGCACCTCAAATGCAGAGAATCAAAATAGAAGGTAAGTCTGTTGAACTGACTGTTTCCGAACAGCCTGTCAAACGACAACCACCTGATAAAAAGAAAGCGCACGAGAATAAAGAGCATTTCTTTGATCGTAAGCGCAATGACGAAAAAGATATCACAACAATTTTTAGAAAAAATGAAAAGCAACCGATTAAAGAAAAGAAAGAAGCAACGCCTAAGCATATCGTGATTCCCGAGAGCCTATCTGTACAGGAACTGGCATTAAGAATGAGCCGTAAAGCCAGCGAAGTCATCAAGGAATTAATGAAGCTAGGTGTAATGGCCACGATTAATCAGGAAATAGACTCTGATACCGCTTCGATCGTTGCTGGTGAGATGGGAATTACAATTGAAGTTAAGGTCGAGAAATCAAGGGCTGTCATTGAAGACATTGAGGACAATGTTGCAGACCTAAAATTCCGCCCGCCTGTCGTGACTGTTATGGGTCACGTTGACCATGGTAAGACCTCTTTGCTGGATGCAATTCGTTCAGCCAATGTCACGGCTTCTGAAGCAGGCGGTATTACTCAGCATATTGGTGCTTACCAGGTTGAAATAAAGAATCAGAAGATTACATTTTTGGATACACCCGGCCATGAGGCATTCACCGCGATGAGAGCCAGAGGAGCTCAGGTAACGGATGTTGCGATCCTTGTTGTAGCTGCTGATGATGGGGTTATGCCTCAAACTATTGAGGCTATTAATCATGCTAAAGCTGCAAATGTGCCGATCATTGTGGCCATCAACAAGATTGATAAAGAAAATGCAAATTCAGACAGAGTTAAACAGGAATTGACAGAATATGGTCTGGTTGTGGAGGAATGGGGCGGTGATACCATCGCAGTACCTGTTTCAGCAAAAGCCAGAATGAATATCGAAAGTCTTTTGGAAATGATTCTTCTTGTGGCAGAAATGAAAGAACTTAAAGCCAATCCTAATCGTAATGCTACAGGCACAGTGATCGAAGCCAAGCTGGACAAAGGAAAAGGTCCAGTGGCAACCGTTCTCGTTGCTAAAGGAACCCTTAATGTTGGTGATATCCTTGTTGCGGGACATTCCTTTGGCCGAATCAGAGCGATGGTCGATGATAAAGGCCGAAGGGTTAAAAAAGCAGGACCTTCTATGCCTGTTGAGGTTCAAGGGTTATCGGAAGTACCTCCGGCAGGGGAAATATTTAATGTTGTCAACGATGAGAAGCTGGCCCGTACCATCACGGATGCCCGCGTTGACGAAAGAAAAGCTGAAGAGATCAAACAGAAATCAAAAATCAGCCTAGATGATCTATTTGATAAAATCAAAGAAGGCGAAGTTAAGGATCTTAACATTATTATCAAGGCCGATGTCCAAGGTTCTGTTGAAGCCATCAAACAATCTCTTGCAAAACTTACGACCGAAGAGGTGAGGGTTAACATCATTCACGGTGGCGTTGGTTCCATCAGTGAATCAGATGTGATGTTAGCTGCTGCTTCCAGTGCCATTATTATCGGTTTTAACGTAAGACATGACTCCAATACCAAAGCGACCGCCGATCTTCAAGGTGTTGATATCCGGCTTTATCGTGTCATTTATGACGCGATCGATGATATCAAGGCTGCTATGGAAGGTATGCTCGATCCGGATTTCAAAGAGGTTGTACATGGAAAAGCCGAAGTGCGTCAGGTATTCAAGGTTCCAAAGATTGGAACGATTGCCGGAAGTTATGTCATGGAAGGAAAGATTGGACGCTCTCAAAAGATCAGAGTTATACGCGACGGTAAGGTCATCAGTGAGGGTGACATCGAGTCCTTGAAGCGATTTAAAGATGATGTTAAAGAAGTTGCCGAAGGATATGAATGTGGTATCGGAATCAAAAATTTCAATGATATAAAAGAAGGCGACATTTTTGAGACCTTCACTATGGAGGAAGTAAAAAGAGAGCTCTAATCCGCATTGGAGGGAATGCTAATGGCTAAGCATAGGGCTTTCCGCCTGGCAGAGACGATCAAAGCTGAGGTATCTCAGATTATACGGGAAGAGATCAAAGACCCGAGATTAGGTTTCGTGACCGTTACTGATGTTGAAGTGGCGGACGATTTAAGGTATGCCAAGGTTTTTGTCAGCATCATGGGAGAAGAAGACGATGTGAAGAACAGTATGGATGTTCTAACTAGGGCTGCTGGTTATGTCCGCAGCGAACTGGGAAAAATACTGACACTTCGTTATGTACCTGAGATTTCTTTTAAATATGACCAGTCTATTGAGCATGGAGCCCATATTTCCAAGCTTCTGCGTGAAGTTGGAGTGAAAGGTGATCCTGACGATGAAGAAGAAAACAATGATTAACGTGCCGAAAAAACTGGTGTATGAGATAGAAAAAGTGCCTGAACTGGCACTTTTCTCCCATGTTTCCCCTGATGGGGATTGCTTGGGTTCCATGCTGGCCTTGGGACTTGCCTTAGAAAGTCTTGGCAAAAAAGTAAGCTATTATAACGCAGGTCCTTTCCAACCAAATTTAACGTTTTTACCTGGGGTTGATCGTGTAAAGCAATCGATTCCGTCCAATTTGCCGGACACCTTAGTCTTTATCGACTGTGCCGAAGCTGAGAGAGTTGATGGCATTACCAAAGAGTTATTTGCTGATAAAGTCGTGATAAATATAGACCACCATGTTTCCAATGATTTCTTTGGAAACATTAATTGGGTTAATTCTGAAGCTGCAGCAACCGGTGAAATGGTGTATGGTTTGATTAAAGTACTCAGGGTTACAATCTCCAAGGAGATTGCGATCAATCTCTATACCGCTATTATTACTGATACTGGAAGATTTAGCTTTAGCAATACCACTGCCAAAAGTTTCAAGATTGCAGCAGATCTAGTAAAGACAGGGATCAATCTAGTTGAAATCAATAACATCCTGTTCGAGTTGAAGACCCTGGCTCAGACCAGACTTTTGCATAAAGCTTTATCGAATTTGGAATTATTGCAGGGAGGAAAAATGGCAGTGATTGTCCTCTCCCAAAAAGACTTTATGGAAACCGGCGCTGAGGAGAACCTAAGCGAAGGTTTAGTCAACTATGCACGAAATATCGAGAACGTGGAAGCGGCTGCCCTACTCAAAGAGATTAACAATAATGAGATCAAAGTAAGTTTTCGATCCAACACCTGGCTTGATGTTAATCAAATTGCAGCACAATTCGGAGGCGGTGGTCATATAAGAGCCTCAGGTTGTACAATTGATTTGTCTCTTGCGGAAGCGAAAAGAGTTGTGGTTGCAGCCTTAGAGGAGGCACTCGTTGATGGACGGCATCATTAATGTTCTTAAACCGGTTGGGATGACTTCTACCGATGTCGTCAGATGGGTACTTCGGAAGACAAGTGCAGAAAAGGCTGGACATATCGGAACTCTTGATCCTGGAGCAGCAGGGGTCCTTCCGATCTGTGTCGGGAAAGCAACAAGGCTGGCAGAGTATCATTCAGACCAGGGAAAAACCTATCGAGCGGAGATTACGTTTGGAATCTCGACAGATACACAAGATGCTTTTGGTGGGGAGATCTCCAGGACTATGCCAAACATCTCTGAACAGGACATCCGGAATGTTTTAAGTGGATTTACCGGCAAGATAGAGCAAATTCCACCGATGTATTCGGCTGTCAAAAAGAATGGCAAGCCTTTGTACGCCTATGCCCGAAAAGGAGTTGACGTAACACGGGAAACAAGGGTAGTGACTATCAACCAGTTGAATATACTGGAATGGTACAATGAGACATTTCCCAAAGCACTTTTGGAGATTGACTGCTCTAAGGGCACCTATATCCGTACTTTGTGTCACGACATAGGTGCAGAATTAGGATGTGGCGCTCACATGTCTTTCCTTCTCAGATTAAAGGCAGGGAAGTTTACTCTGGCCCACAGTTATACACTGGAAGAAATAGAAGAAATGGTCGCTCAACGGGATCAACGGTTCTTATTGGCTCCTTATTGGGGGCTGGAACTACCTGAAGTAAGAATCCCCTCAAAACGGTTAAGCGCTTTTTGTAATGGTCTCTCTACCGGAAAGTCTATGATTGAAGGAGAGACAAGTGCGGAGAACCCGGTCAAGGTGTTTTGTGAGGGAGAGTTTATCGGTATTGGTCTTTGGCGTGATGATTGCCTGTATCCCAGTAAGGTATTATATTAATCACGACGGAGCAACAGGGAGGTAGGACAGGCTTTGAAGATACGCATAATCGAACCAGAAAGATCTTATGAACCAACAGTAATTGCCCTAGGCAATTTTGATGGGGTTCATTTAGGTCACCTAAAATTAATTGATTACGGGCTTGAAAAAGCCCGTGCTTTAAATATTCAATTATCTGTTCTTCTTTTTGATCCACACCCCCTTAAGGTTCTTTACCCGGATAAAAGATTAAATTTGCTAACCGGAAAAATGGAAAGACTAATGCTTTTCGAAAAAATGGGAGTTGATCAGGTATTCCTCTTTCCATTCACTTTGAACTTTGCAGGAACTTCACCTCAAGAATTTGTCCAAAATATTCTTCTCAAAATCGGTGCCAGGCATGTCGTTGTCGGTTTTAATTATTCCTTTGGTTCACAAGGAAAAGGTCGACCCAGCGATTTAGAGGAAATGGGAAGGGAATATGGGTTTGGTGTTAGTATCATTCAGGCTCAAAAAATCCGTGACAAAGTGATCTCATCAACAGAGATCAGACGCTACCTAACCAATGGAGAGATCGACCTGGCTAAAGAAATGATGGGAAGACCCCCTGTCTTATCTGGAAAAGTTATTAAGGGTGATGGAAGAGGAAGTACTCTGGGTTTTCCTACAGCCAATATCAAGATTGATGAAGATTTGCTGATCCCTAAGAACGGGGTTTATGCCGTCACCTCTGAAATTGACGGAGTCATTTATGGTGGCATGATGAATATTGGAGTCCGACCCACATTCAAAGATGATCAGGAACAAACGGTCGAAGTCTGTTTTCTCAATTATCAGGGAGATTTGTATGGTAAAGAGTTAAAGATCACACTTGAAGCAAGACTGCGCTCAGAACGAAAATTTAACAGTAAAGAAGAGATTATCTCTCAGATTTATAAAGATCAAGAACACGCCATTTCCGTACTATCTCAATTGACAGGTATCTTGTTAGTTTGACTATGATTAGCCATAAAGTTAATTCCTGGTTTAAACAATTCTTAACATAATTAACTCTCATGGCTTAACAATTTTTTAACAAAAATATTATTTCCCTCAGCCTCTAATATAGTATAATAATCTTTACAAATAGGATATGATACGATAAAATAACTGAAGGTAACCTCTGACTGGGTTGAGCGAGTCTCCAACGTTCTACTTGGCAGCAGGCGTTTATCAAAATTTGGAGGTGCATTTCGATGCTAACACCGGACAAAAAGAAAGACATTATCGGTAAATTTCAACAACATGAAGGTGATACTGGTTCGCCAGAAGTACAGATCGCTCTTTTGACCACCAGAATCAATGAACTTACAGAACATTTCAAGACTCATAAAAAGGATCACCATTCCCGCCGTGGTCTGTTGAAATTGGTTGGTCAACGTCGTGGTCTCTTAAACTATCTCAAAAAGTCCGACTTCAATCGTTATCGTAAAATCGTAACTGACTTAGGACTGCGACACTAAAATAGAATCATCAAAAAAGATTATCATATTGGAGAATTTTAAAGAGGAGCGATGTTTTCGCTCCTTATCTTTTTATTAAATCATTAGAATTCCGTTTTTTTTTAGCTAGTGCAGGAAATAATAAAGAATATGTCGAACAATTAAAGGATTGTATAAAAAAGATGCGTAATTTAAGGAGGTTTCATCGTGACTCAGGAAGTCTTTGAACGCTCGTTGCAAGTAGGTGGTCGGAAGCTGTCTTTCGAAACCGGTGCAATTGGACGTCAGGCTGGGGGAGCAATTTTTCTTCGCTATGGTGATACAGTAGTAACAGCGTTTGCTACAGGAAGCTCCCAGCCGCGTGAAGGTATTGATTTTTTTCCTTTAACAGTAGATATTGACGAGCGCTATTACGCCGTAGGAAAAATCCCAGGAGGTTTTATTAAAAGAGAGGGTAGACCAAGTGAAAGAGCTACTCTAACTGCAAGACTGATTGATAGACCCATCAGACCGCTCTTTCCAGATGGATATAGAAATGATACACAAGTATCAACGATGGTTATGTCCGTTGATCAAGATTGCCCCCCTGATGTCTCAGCAATCAATGCAGCATCTGCTGCGCTGACCATCTCCGATATTCCTTTTGAAGGACCGATTGCTGCAGTTATCGTTGGCTTAGTTGATGGACAATATGTAATCAACCCTACTGTTGAACAAAGTGAACGCAGCTTGATGCATCTGTATGTGGCAGGAACCAGGGATGCCATCATGATGGTAGAAGCCGGAGCTAAGGAAGTTCCCGAAGAACAGATGCTGGAAGCTATCATTTTTGGGCATGAAGAGATTAAACGTATTGCCGAGTTCATCGATTCCTTTAGAGAAGAAGCTCTTAAAGTTGGCTTTGCTAAGCCTAAGAGAGAAGTAGTAATACAAGAAATCCCCACCGATATTTCAGATCGGGTGAGGGAGTGGGCTTACGAGAAGCTTGATAAAGCTGTCAGAACTGAAGAAAAACTAGCCAGACAAGATGCTATTGATAAAGTCAAACAAGAAGCCCTGGAGTTTTTCGCAGAGGAATTCCCGGAACAATCGGACGTAATCGAAAGGATTTTGGAAGATATTACTCATAAAATTATCCGCAGACTCATCACGGTAGAACATATTCGTCCTGATGGCCGTGCGTTGGATGAGATCAGGCCTATCACCATCGAAGTAAGCCGACTGCCAAGAACACATGGTAGTGCCCTATTCACCCGCGGACAAACACAGGTCATGACGGTGGCTACTTTAGGAGCAGTTGGCGATGAGCAGATTATTGATGGGCTGGGATTGGAAGAATCAAAACGTTATATGCATCACTATAATTTCCCGCCATTCAGCGTGGGTGAAGTGCGTCCGATGAGAGGACCTGGAAGAAGAGAGATCGGACATGGTGCTTTGGCTGAAAGAGCCCTTGTACCTGTTCTCCCTACCGAACAAGAATTCCCTTATACTTTAAGGTTAGTTTCCGAAGTTCTTGAATCCAATGGCTCGAGTTCAATGGCTTCTATTTGCGGAAGCACACTGGCTTTGATGGATGCTGGTGTCCCTATTAAAGCTCCTGTAGCTGGTATTGCTATGGGTTTGATTCAGGAAGATGATCATATCGCCATCCTTTCCGATATTCAAGGTATCGAAGACCATGATGGTGATATGGACTTTAAAGTTGGTGGTACAGCCAAAGGTGTTACTGCCTTACAGATGGACATCAAGATTAAAGGTGTCAACAGGGAGATTCTTTCCAAAGCGTTGGAACAAGCCCGTGCTGGCAGGATGTTTATCTTAGACAAGATGCTGGCCGTTCTGCCGGAGTCAAGGAAACAACTCTCTCCTTATGCTCCAAGAATCATCTCCTTCACCATCCATCCGGATAAGATCAGGGATGTTATTGGACAAGGTGGCAAAGTCATTAAAAAGATCGTTGAAGAAACTGGTGCTAAGATCGATATTGAAGATGACGGTAGAGTATTTATCTCTTCTATTAATGGTGAAGCCGGAGAAAGAGCAGCAAAAATCGTTCAAACCCTGACTCAGGATATTGAAGTGGGTAAAATTTACAAAGGTAAAGTAGTCCGGATCATGGATTTTGGTGCTTTTGTTGAAGTTATCCCAGGTATTATGGGACTCCCAGGTAAAGATGGCTTGGTTCACATTTCTCAACTCGACGTAGGAAGAGTAGCTAAAGTAGAAGATGTTGTTAAAGTTGGAGACGAAATCATTGTCAAAGCAACTGGTATTGATAAACAGGGCAGACTGAACCTCTCCCGCAAAGAAGCTTTAAGCCCTGAACTAAAGGAAACCAAATAAGACACATTGTAAAGTAAGGATAAACGTCTGTATTCTATATTCTCTGCATAACATGTAGAGGGGGGAAAGCAGATGTTTATTTTCCATTTAAGCAAAATTAAATTTAAAGTATTTACGCTTTCGATAGTGTTTCTAAGCCTTACCCTTGTGCAGAACAGGTTCATGGATGTCAGTAAAATGAATCTGCCAATGCCGTTGGAGCAAGTTAAAACGAATGAAAAAGTAATTGCCATTACCATCAATGTCGATTGGGGTGAAGAATATATACCACAAATCTTGGAAATTCTCGATCAATACCAAGCGCAAGCCACTTTTTTTGTGACCGGACGTTGGGCAGCCAAAAATCCTGATGTTCTAAAGACAATTGATTCACAGGGGCATTTTATCGGAAACCACGGCTATTATCATTCTCACCCGGATCGTTTACCTGTCGCCAAGAATAAAGAGGAGCTGCAGCAAACGGAAAAGGTTATTGAAAACGTAATCGGTAAAAAAACAACTTTTTATGCTCCCCCTTACGGCGAAAGGGGAAAGAACGGGTTAATTGCTGCTAATGAATTAGGGTATACCACCGTCCTATGGACACTCGATACAATTGATTGGCGACCTGATAGTACTCCCCAGATCATTGAAAAAAGGATACTTGAACCCAAAATAAGAAATGGTAAAGCGGTTGAAAAGAGAGGTGCTATTATCTTAATGCACCCAAAAGAGAATACCGTAACAGCCTTGCCTCACATTCTCAATCGTCTTAAAAAAGAGGGTTTTACTATGGTCACATTAGAAAAATTAATAACATTGGAGCTATCGGGAAATACTACCCCTTGAATGAGTTAAAGGGGTGGTAAAATGATTAAGAAGTGGACGCTGGTACCTATTTGCGTCTTTCTATTTTTGTTACTCTCTGTGATGCCTGTCTGTGCAGAAATCGTTTATGACTTTGAACAGATTGACTCAAATTCTGAAGATGCCAAAGAATTAACCATCGAAACATCAAAAACAGCGGGGGATAAATGGACTCTGCCTTATGTGTCTGCCCACTCGGCTATACTGATGGACTTTGAGAGCGGTGATGTCATTTATGATCGGGATGCTCATAAACAGAGGCCTCCGGCCAGTACCACCAAAGTCTTAACAGCCATCATCGCTTTAGAAATGGCAGAATTAGAAGAGGTAACCACGGTCAGTGATAAGGCTGGCCAAGTCGGGGAATCCTCACTCCACTTGAATAAAGGCAATAAATTAAAGCTTAGTGAGCTTATTGAAGGTGCCCTTGTCAAATCTGGCAACGATGCTTGTGTCGCTATCGCCGAGCAAACAGCCGGAAGTTTAGATGATTTCGTTAGGATGATGAACCTTAAGGCTGTAGCGTTAGGAGCAGTAAACTCTAATTTTGTCAATCCTCATGGTCTTCCGGACAAAAATCATTATGCAACGGCTTACGACCTCGCCATTATCGCCAGGTATGCCATGAAAAATCCTTCTTTTTGCAAATACGTTTCGCAAAAGATCTCGACCATTAACTATGAACAACCTCAGAAATCGCAGATCATCAAGAATACTAACAAGCTCTTATGGAATTATCCGTTTGCAGATGGCATCAAAACAGGGACAACCAACGCTGCTGGGAAATGCCTGATCGCCTCAGCCAGTAAAGACGGAAGAAGATTGATCTGTGTGGTGCTCAATGCCCCTGATCGTTTCGGCGATGCTAAACGATTATTGGAATGGGGGTTTGAGCATACGGAGATCATCCAAATCGGAAATAAAGGGGATATGATTACAACCTATTCAGGCTCAGGCATGCGTATCCCTGCTGTTCTAGGTGAGGATCTAACCCTTTGTTTAGAAAAGGCTAAGATCAATGACTTAAGACTTCAAGCCGAGTTTGGTCAAGGGATCTATCCTCCTGTCCATCAAGGAGAAGTCATCGGCTCGTATAATATCTTGCTTGGCGAAAAGTTAGTTAAGCAGATTCCATTAGTATCTCAGCAGGATTATATCGGAAGTCCCATCCATTTTTTCGGAAGCCTTAATTTGATTATTGATCAGTTTCTGGATTTCTTAGATAAAAAAGGATAAACTATAACCGTGTATTAACTAACAGCATAACAGCATAACGGCATATTGATTATTGGTAAATTCGATGTTAGGGGGATGAAAATCATTGTATCAGAAACATATATTGCCAAATGGAGTCAGAATCCTTACCGAAGAAATTGAACACGTACGGTCTGTTGCTATCGGGGTTTGGGTGGGAGCGGGTTCCCGGAACGAAACAGAAGGATATGAGGGAATCTCTCACTTCATTGAACATATGTTTTTCAAAGGAACAAAGAACCGTACAGCCCGTCAGCTGGCTGAATCCCTGGAAGCTGTAGGAGGCCAGTTGAATGCCTTTACAACCAAGGAATTTACTTGTTATTATGCCAAGGTTTTAGATGAGGATATTTCATTGGCGATCAATGTCTTGAGTGATATGTTCTTTAACTCTCGCTTTGACAGCAAAGAAATTGAAAAAGAAAAGAATGTTGTCATTGAAGAAATTAAAATGTATCAGGATACACCGGATGAACTCATCCATGATCTATTCTCTCAATACGTTTGGAATGGACATCCGTTAGGAAAACCCATTCTTGGGGTAGAGGATACAATCAACGGGCTGACCCAAGAAAAAGTCAGACACTATCTTGAAACCCGATATACACCGGATCAGGTCGTTATCGCTGTTGCCGGAAAAATCAGGCATGATGATATTGTCAAACAACTCTCCGAATTTGGTGACTTCAAGAGACAAGGAATTCAATTGGAATTGGGAAAACCGCAAGGCAGTATTGTCAGGCAGGCTGTCGGTAAAGATACAGAGCAGATGCATCTGATCGTTGGAGTTCCCGGTCTGGGGCAAGACGATGAAGATATGTATGTCCTGCATATTCTTAATAATATTCTTGGCGGGGGTTTAAGTTCCCGTCTCTTCCAGGAGATTCGGGAACAAAGGGGCCTTGCTTATTCTGTCTATTCTTATCATTCCACATTCAAAGATACAGGGTTATTTGCTGTCTATGCAGGGACGAGCCCTTCTAAAACGGAAGAGGTCATTAAGTGTGTTTTAAATGAGATCGACACCATTAAAACTCAAGGAATTACAGAGGATGAACTAAAAAGGACGAAAGCCCAAATTAAAGGGAACCTTTACTTGGGGCTGGAATCTGTAAGCAGCCGGATGAGCAGGCTAGGCAAAACAGAGTTAACTTTTGGTCGTGTCAAGACAGCTGAAGAGGCTGTAGAGAAATTAGAAAAGGTTACCCTGCAGGATGCAAAGCGGATAATGGAAAGATTATGGATAAAAGACAAAATCAGTATTCTTACCCTCGGGCAAAAAGGGTTCGGTGCTGACTTTGAGCATATTATTAAAGAGTCCGTTTAATTTTTTGCACAGCTCTCTGTTTGTACGGTTTTGAAGATCACTTCTATACAAAATTCAGGTACAGATTGAGCTATATACGATTATGTAATGCTCCCCTCTATTCAAGAGGGGATTTAGCATTCTTAATTTGAAAGTTATTTAATATCTCTTTGTATAAAGGAATTCAGAGAGGGTATAAAGAAAAAGGGAGTATATTTTTTTAGCGAAAGAGAGTTTAAAGCATGGATAATCAAATTGAGGTAAAATTTAAGAGACTGAATGCAGGTCACCAATCGAAAGGTCAAATACCCTATTACGCAACACAGGGATCGGCAGGGGCTGATCTACATGCCTCTCTGAAACAAGACATGATCATCAGGCAGGGCGAGAGGGTTAGTATTCCAACAGGGATAGCCATAGAACTGCCCGGACCTCATGTTGTGGCCCTTGTTTTTGCACGAAGTGGTTTATCATCCAAAAAAGGGTTGGCTCTAAGTAATGGCGTTGGTGTTGTTGATTCTGATTTCCGCGGGGAAATTAAAGTTTTGATGATCAATCTGGGAAATGAGGACGTGGTTGTCCAAAATGGTGATCGAATTGCCCAGATTGTATTCACAAATGTATATCAAGCAGTTTTCTCAGAAGTCAAGGAACTGGAAGATACCTGCAGAGGTCAAGGTGGGTTTGGCTCTACTGGTCAATAAATGAGAATCCTTAATTTATCTTACTCAGATATTATTGGACAGGGATGCATAGTTCTCCCTCACGTTTCATAGATATCCCTGAGGGGGGATTATCGATGAAAGTCGTGATCAGTTGTCTACTTATAGGTGGGATTATCCTTTCTCTCCGAGCAAGACAAAAAATGATGATGTGGCGTTCCTCACCTTGTTCTGGTGCTTTAGCTAAAGCCATTACTCAACTGGTGGGAACTGCAGGAGGAATATATTTATCCATTGAATTATTGCTGACGTTCATTGGTGTACCTGAAGCGATTTGGAATCCACCTGACATCTATTATTTTAAACCCTTGGCTGTTTTTTCTTTATTTATTGCTATTATTCAACCTTATGGACAGAAGCTTCTTGATAATATCAATAAGAGGAGAGGATAACATGCTTCTGAGTGAACTTTCAGGTAAAGAGATAGTGAATCTTCATGATGGAGACAAACTTGGTCTGATCGGTGATAGTGATATTAAAATCAATATGAATGGGAAGATTGAAGCTTTAATCATCTCGTCGCGGGCAGGCTATGGATGGTTTTTTAACAAGGGAAGTGAACGTGAGGGAGACTGTGTGGTTGTACCCTGGAAAGCCATTAAAAAAATTGGCAGTGAAGTGATTATCGTGGATATTGATTATGCTGAAATTGTTTAACCCATATTACTTTGTTTGACAGGTCCCCTCCATTATAATAAAATATTAGAAGTTATAACCCCGAACAACCATGTGCGGGGTTTTGCCTTATCGTGTACATCAGGAGGGGTAGACTTGAATAACATACGTGTTTTTATTGCAGGAGCCTGTGGAAAAATGGGCATGGAAACGATCCGAACCATTCTTGAGCAAAAAGATATGAAAATAGCGGGAGTCTCAGATATTCAAAACCAAGGAAAAGATATTGGATCTATTCTGGGTTTGGGTTTATTAGGTGTAGAAGTAATGGGCTCCATTAATGTCGATACACTTAAAGAAGTCAAAGCGGATGTTCTTGTTGATTTCACTAATCCTCATTCGGTGTTCACCAATGCTAAAGAGGCTGTTAAAGCAGGCGTCGTACCTGTAATCGGAGCCACAGGGTTGGATGATCAGGAAATCGGAGAGCTAGAAGAGTTGGCTAAGGAAAAAAATGTCGGTGTTTTTATTGCCCCGAATTTTGCTCTCGGAGCAATACTCATGATGAAGTTCGCGCAGGAAACGGCGAAATACTTCAATCATGTCGATATTATTGAGTACCATCATGATAATAAACTTGATGCTCCATCTGGTACAGCTTTAACAACGGCTGAGATGATTTCTATGGTTAGAGAACCTATGATCCAAGGTCACCCCAATGAATATGAAAAAGTGCCAGGGTCACGGGGTGGAGACATCAATGGCATCCATGTTCATTCCGTACGTTTGCCGGGAATGATCGCTCATCAAGAAGTGATTTTTGGTGGCTATGGTCAAACCCTGACCATTCGTCATGATGCTTATACACGAGAGACATACATGCCAGGAGTTATGCTGGCTATCCGTAAAACGTATCAGATGAAAGGTCAACTTGTTGTTGGTTTGGAGAATTTCCTAGATTAGGGAAATCTCTTATAAGCACCGCACACTATGCCTACTCATATAATGGATAGTAGTTTACCGGACACTATCCAACAAGGAGGC
>CAYZDF010000020.1:0-44826 GCA_964477085.1 uncultured Gracilibacteraceae bacterium
ACCTGCTACGCCTGTGTCATACATCCTCTCTACCCTGTTACCCATCACTTCCGCAGTGATTGCAGCTTCTTCAGCAATTGGAAGGTCTGATGTTCCTGCTGAAACCACAAGAATATGACCGACACGATTCTGTTCACCTTTCCGAATTACTATTGTTCGTGAATCCTCATAGAATTCTGTTGATGGGATCTCTTGAACTAAGGCCGAATAATTTTCCTTGGTTGCACGAGTAGCTAAAATGTTTTTATCGGAAAACTCAAAGAGTTTTTTGGTAATGGAGATAATTTGATCTGTTGTTTTACCTTGACAAAAAACAACCTCCGGGAAACCTTTGCGAAACTGTCTATGGGTATCGACAACAGCATAGCCTAAGTCGTAATAATACATTTTTTCTATTTCTTTTAGTCCATTTTCGATATTCATTTTATTATTCTGGATTTGGGTTAGTATATCTTTCAGTTTTTCTTTCATTGAATACTTGTTCCTCTCGCTGATTTAATATAAAGAATCGTTAATTGGTATTAAAGGGATGACCCAATAGTTCATACGTTAGTTTAAAAGCTGTTTCAATATCGAATTTGGTAACAATCTCATTACCTGAATGTAGGTATCTTACTGGTATCGCAATTCCGCCGGTTGGGATCCCTCCCCGCGTCAGGTGAATGGGGCCGGCATCGGTCCCTCCTTCTGAAATAATCTCCCATTGGAACGAGATGTTCTTATCTCTGGCAACCTCAGCCATCCAGTTCTTAACCAGGGGAGAAACAACGATGGATCGATCCATAACCTTAATAGCTGCACCGAGTCCTAAAGAAGTACGGTTCTTATCCTTTGGCGAATCAAAACTCAGGGTCGTATCCACGATCAGGGCGATATCAGGTTCTATTTCATGAACAACGGTCTTAGCACCGCGAGCCCCTACTTCCTCCTGGACAGAAAAAGCGAAATACAAATCATAAGGGCATTTGATCTGCTTGAGTATCTCAATGGCGATAAAACAGCCGACACGATCATCGATCGCTTTGGAGATAATATGACTGGAAGTCTCTTGAAAATCTCCGACCAATACAGCCATATCTCCTTCCTTAATCACTTTTCTCGCTTCTTGTTCTGAGCTAACTCCAATGTCAATGTAGATCTTACCATGAGTATTTCCTTCCTCTGTTGGATTCTTTTCTACACTGATAACCCCTACCCTTCCGTTCCCAAACCGGACTCGTTTAGCGATTAGGTTTATTCTTTTCAATCCGCCGACGGGAGCAAAGTACAGATATCCTTTGTCATCGATATGGGTCACGATAATCCCGACTTCATCCATATGAGAAACGATGAGGACCTTTTTACCTTCACCGGGTTTTCTGATGATGAGATTACCCAGCGGATCTACCTGAATCTCATACGCTTTGGTATCAATCTGCTGTAGAAGAATCTCTCTCACATCTCGTTCATTTCCTGAAGGGCCAAATGCCTGAGACAGCTTTTTGAGAAGGGCATAATCTAATTCTGGATACGTTGACATTATCTGACCTCCCTTAAAACAAATCAAACAAACGTTTATTTCCTAAACTAATTGGTCAATATGGCCAAGAATCTGACGGAGCAGCAACAGATAATGATCATAATCATCTTTACAGATTAACGAACTCATGGAATGAATATTTCGGCAGGGGATGCTTAAGGTGATGGTGGGTATTCCGACCCCAGCCCGGTGGATGTTCGCAGCATCATTGCCCGCAGCCGTTCCTTGCCTGAACTGTAGTGGAATATCATAATCCCTGGCTATCACGACGATTTTTTCAACCAGCTCCGGTTTATAAATGGTCGAAGAATCCATCAGTGAACAAGCCGGACCTTTGCCCAGTTCTACAATCCAGCCTTCCCTGTCTGATTCCTGAATATCCAGAGCACTTGTTGCTTCCACAACGATGGCTAAATCTGCACCTAAGTTATTACTGATTACTTTAGAACCCCGTAATCCGATTTCTTCTTGTACTGTGAATACCGCTGTCAAATCACAGTCAAAAGTCTCTGCTAAGAGCTGTATTAACAAAGCACAACCGACTCGGTCATCAAGAGCTTTGGCTTTATAAAAGTGATCCCCGATTATTTCAAAGGTACTATTAAAAACGACATAATCTCCAAGTTTGATTTCTTTTTCGGCCTCTTCCTTAGAATTGGCACCAATGTCAATGTAAAGCTCATCAATAGACTGAACCTGTTTCCGCTCCTCTTTCTTCTGAAGATGAATAGCCTTGGAGCCGATCACACCCATCATACCGCTTCGCACAATGCTAATGGTCTTAGAAATAAGAATCCGTGGGTCGATACCACCAACAGGCTGGAATTTCAAATAACCTTCTGCTGTAATCTCCGTGATAAAGAGTCCGACTTCATCCATATGAGCACACAGAATAACCCTGGGACAATTTTCTTTTGAAGACTTCTTTTCAGCGATCAGGTTACCAATCGTATCGACTTTATAATCATGGACGTTTTTCTTTATTTGATCAAGGATATATTCTCTGACCATCTTCTCATTTCCGGAAACACCGTTTAGTTCACATAATTCTTTCAAAAGCATAGCCATTCCTCCAGATCCTCCGGCAGAGCAGCAATGAAACAAGCCAGAAGTTTGCCGCAATCAACTATATCTTTAAGGGAAGCTGTCTCCACAGAAGTGTGCATATACCTTAAGGGAATTGACAACAGTCCGGTCGGAATCCCGCAACCAATCAGTTGAATAACCCTGGCATCCGTCCCTGTCTCACCTGCAACCGGTTGGAGTTGGTAAGCTAACCGCCAATCTTTAGCCGTCTCTGTGAGATGGGCAAAAATTCGGGGATGAATATTGGGACCCAGCGTAATTACCGGCCCTTTTCCTAAATGCGGTGAGACCAGGTTTTTGGTATCCAGTGTTTGAGCATGGGTTACATCGATCGCAAGAGCCAGGCTGGGTAAGACAGAATTGGAACTTGTTGTGGCCCCTCTCAGTCCGACTTCTTCCTGGACGGTGGCAACCGCTAAAACGTTGTGTTGATGCTTAAGCAAAGCTAACTCATTCAGGCAGACAGCCATTACCGCAATACCGGCACGGTCATCAAGTGCTTTTCCGACAATTTTCTCTCCCATCATGGTAAATGGTGTGCGCTTGATACTGATTACATCACCCGGTTTCACTAAAGTCTCTGCCGTGCTCTTAGGATAACCGATATCAACAATAAGGTTGTGTAACATCGGAGTTTGTGGTTTGTCACTTCCCTTTTTGTCTTTCTCAGGGAGCAGACTGATAACACCTCGGACATCTTTGACTCCATGGACAGTGACGACCTGATGGACCAGGGTTCGTTCATCAATCCCCCCGACAGTTGTAAAATGCAGGAAACCTCTGTCATCAATATGAGTGATGATTAAGCCGATTTCATCTGAGTGAGCAGCTAACATGATGGTTTGATTACTGCCAAGACCGTGCTTGGAAGCGTAGAAATTGCCTATAAAGTCCTGGTTCAATTCGGAAGATAAAGGTTCAAATATTTCGTGTAAAACAGATTTTAATTCATGTTCGTAACCGGATACGCCTGCTTGACTGGATAAGGAAAATATAGTCTTTTGGGCAAGATCAAAAGAATTAATCAACTTGATTCTTCCTTCCTTAAGGATTGGTTTTCCTCCGTATTAAATAATACTTCAATGGTATCTCCTACATTTACGATCATTCCAGGTTCAGGGTTTTGCTTTTGCGCCAGACCACTGCCGATAAAATGATAGCGAAGATCTAACTTGCCAAGTGTTTCCCCTACCTGTCGGATCGTCAATCCCTTGAGATCAGGAACGATGACTTCGCCTTTGCCTGGAGTCTTGGTTGGCGTTACAGGCTTAGTGGGTTTGGTTTCTTTGTCTGGCTGGAGATCAATCTCACTTAGATCAGTAAGCTTACTTGGTGTACTGGCTGATACAGGTATTCCGTAGTACTGAAGCGTATTTTCAATGATCTTCTTGGCATGGGGCGCAGCTAGTGTACCACCTTGGATGATCTCTCCTTTGGGTGTATCTACAACCACTAGAACTGCTATTTTAGGACTGTCCGCTGGCGCATAGGCCACAAAAGAGGCGACGTAATCGGTGTCTGAATACCGTCCGGTTTTGGGATCAATCTTTTGGGCAGTCCCTGTTTTACCTGCAACTTTAATCCCCGGTATCTTTGCTCTGCTGCCAGTTCCTTTATCCACTACATTAACCAGGATATCCGTCATTGATTTACTGGTAGAACTGGAAATAACCTGACGGATAACCCGGGAATTATTCTGTACAAGAATCTCATTTCGACTATTGGTAATCTTGTCGACAACATAAGGTTGAATGAGTTTACCACCATTGGCAACAGCACTGATTGCAGATAACAATTGAATGGGTGTTACAAGATTTGCTTGCCCAAAAGACATCGTCGCAAGTTCTATCTCTTTCACAATTTTTTTATCCACAAGTAATCCTTGCTCTTCACCGGAAATATCAATTTTGGTTCGGCTGCCGAAACCAAAAGACTTCAAATAGGTATAGAACGTTTCGATACCCAGAGCTTCCCCTACCTTAGCAAGCACGACATTGGAAGATAAACGCATTCCATCTGAAAAGGAAATCTTGCCATGTGCTTTTTTATCGGAATCCCAATTGGTGATTCTTCTCGATCCCACAATATAATACCCTGGGTCATCAAACATCTGATCAGGTGAAATAACGTTTTCTTCTAAAGCAGCTGCCCCGGTGATAATCTTAAACGTAGACCCCGGTTCATAGATCATATTAATAGCCAGATTCTTACGGTCATTGGCATTAGTTTTAGCAAAATCATTAGGATCAAATGAAGGCCTTGATCCCATACCCAGGATCTTACCCGTCATCGGGTCCATGGCCAGGATAACAGCCCTCTGGGGATGAGATTTTTCCACGATAGAATCTAATTCTTGTTCGACTAAATGCTGAATGGTTGAATCCAGGGTCAAGGTCAGATTATAACCCGGGCGAATATGCTGGTTATCTTCTAAGGAATTCTGTCCTGAATCACGGGGGGGTTTAAGTTCCTTTTCACCCTTTAGCTCTGCATTATAGGCGTATTCTACTCCTTCTACCCCGTCCCCTGCCATATTAACAATACCCATAACAGATGAGGCTATATTGCAAGTTGGATACACTCTTTTATAGGTATCCGTAAAACCGATACCCGTAATTTTCAGCTTAGCAATCTGTTCCGCTTTATCGAGATCAACCTGCCGGGCCAAACTAACCCAGGATAAATCTTTGGTAAGGAGCTTAAAAATAGGTTTGCTGTCCACTTCCAAAATCTGCGCGATTTGTATAGCAATTTCTTCCGTCTTCTGAGTAATTTCTTCGACTGTACTATTGGTATTACTTCTAGCAAGAGTTTTATGTAGTGTTTTGGGATCAGCGTAGATATCTTTAGCTTTTACACTCTTGGCTAAGATATTACCTTGAGCATCAACGATCATCCCTCGTTCATAGATCATAGCCTGACTATTAACCCTAAAGGTGGCCCCTCTGGCAATCAGTTCTGAAGCATTGTAGATTTGAAGAAAAGCAAGTTTACCAATAATAGCAACGGCAACAGCTATAAAAATCGCGTATATGACCCATTCTCGGGTGAAATAGCAGGATGTTTTTTTCACAGGCATAACCTCTCGCTTATTCTACTTTATACTAAACTTAAACTCTGCTTTAGTTCCATTTTAGCATATCGTCTAATATCATCAATAAAAGCCGTGATAAAAGCTCACAAAGTCTTAACTATCGATGGCACTAAAAGGATATAATAACCACCTTGCTAAGATTTGTAAGCTTAATTATTAAGTTTCCCGAATTCGTTATAATCATTCGAAGAAAATTATGTATATTATTATTTGACGAAGCGTAAAATGGAACCTAAAAAAGCTCCTCCGATAAGACCACCAAAATGGGCATAGTTATCTATCCCCGGAGCAACAATACCGAAAAACAGGTTGATTCCTAAGATGATGAGCAAATTAGTGATGAGACCACTTCGCCATAAAAAGGAGTTTTTCCAGCCATAGGCAACAATAGCTCCAAGCAGCCCAAAGATTGCACCGGAAGCACCCGCCGAAATCTCAGGACTAAAGATAAAACTCAAGAGAGAGCCGGAAATACCGCTAAAAAGGAAAATTAGAAGGAGTTTGCTATGATTGAAGATTTTTTCCGCAAACTTACCCATCACCATCAATGCATATGTATTAAACAGTAAATGCGTAAAACCGATATGAATGAACACACTAGTCAGAAGTCGCCAGTACTGACCTGCCTCAATCAGAGGGTTAACTTTGGCTCCGAAAAGAATCAAGTTTTGATAATTTTTGGTGCCACCGGCCAGAGTCATCAGAATAAATACGGCTATATTGATAAAAATCAATGTATACGTAACATAGTATTCCTGATATTCTTTTTTGTAGATACTATTCATCATCATTCCCCTATTTGACTATTCCCCTGTTGGATCTTGCTTCAATCATTAAAAACAAGATATGAAATGCAAATGTCTTCCGACACTTGCATTTCATTTTATGACGACTTAATAACTTAAGCTATTTATTGATCTGGGGTTAACGTCGTGTTTTCGACTAATAACGAGGAGGGATAAAAAGCCTTTCGCCGGGATAAATCAGATCAGGATTACCAAGGTGATTGTACCCTGCTAATTCACGCCAATCCATACCAAATCTCTTAGCGATTTTGTACACTGTATCACCTTTTTGAACAACATAGACCTGGGGTTCTGGTTTTACAATACACTCGATGTCTGCACAAGGATCGCAAGGTTCACAAATATAACCCATTGGAGTTTGGTCGTACATTCCATCATACATCCCGGGAGCATAACCCTCGTAAGCCATACCTGGTGTTGGCATTTCCGGCATTGTTCCAGGTTGATTAACCATATTAACTGCTGGCGGTTGATTCATGAAGCCAGTTTGTTTTTTACCAAAGAACATTTCCATACCTCCTTTTTGATATATGGTATGGAATACAGCTTATTAAGTGCCTGTACTCTGGTAATAAATGTTATATTTTCTTTTCTATTTCAGATACATATTTCTCGACTTGAACGGCAACTAAAGCTCCGTCTCCCACAGCGGTTGCCACTTGTCTTAAAGGTGTATTGCGGATATCACCAGCGGCAAATACCCCGGAAATATTAGTCTTCAGAAGCTCATCAGTGACGATATACCCTATTTGATCCGTTTCAAAATAGTCAGAAACAAAATGGGTATTGGGTTGGGTCCCGACATAGACAAAAACGCCATCAACATTTAATTCATCCAGTTCGTTGGTTTTGACATTGCGCATTTTAATCTTTTCCACTTTATCTGTTCCTACGATCTCCTCGACCACGGTATCCAGAATGAACTTAACTTTGGGATGCTCTTGTGCTTTTTCCACAGCAACCTGTGCGGCCCGAAACTCACTTCGGCGATGAATAATATAGACTTGGGAAGCAAACTTGGTAAGATAGACTCCTTCTTCCAGGGCAGCGTTGCCACCACCTACCACAGCCACAATTTTTTCTTTGTAAAAAGCACCATCACAGGTGGCACAATAGGAAACACCTCGGCCATGGAAGACATCTTCGCCTTTGGCACCAAGAAAGCGTGGTTTAGAACCTGCTGCGATAATGACAGCTTTAGCATTCAATGATTGCTGATCAGTTACAACATGTTTGATTGTTTCTGTTAAATCCATACTGACAACATTTTGAAAAATAAACTCAGCACCTTGAGTAAGGGCCTGTTTATAAAATGAATTGGCAAGTTCAAATCCGGACACTCCATCAGGAAAACCTGGATAGTTCTCAATTCTTTCTGTGGAAGCTACTTGACCACCAGGCATCATGGATTCGATAACAGCAGTTTTAAGTCCTCCCCTAGCCGTATAAATCGCCGCTGTGAGACCTGCAGGACCACCACCAATGATAATAACATCATACATAACAAAAAACACCAGCCTTTATTGTTGTATTTTTCCATTAGTGTAATCAAAGTATATCTTAGAAATTAGTTTTCGTGAAGTAAAATAGGAGGGATTTTATAAACATTAAAGAATATATAAATTGTGCCTATAATATTTGTACTTTTACATATATTACTAATGTTGTGGCCAAATTTTCCTAAGGGGGAAATTTACTTGAAACAAGTATTTAAAATTATTATTCTGTTTATTATTCTTATTGCTGTACTTTCTGGAATCAGTGGCATGTATGTAGACTGGCTGTGGTTTAAAGATTTAGGGTACGAGGCTTTATTTTGGACACCGTTACTCAGTAAACTCTTGATTCAGGTCATCAATGGTACCATGCTCTTCCTTCTTATCTCAGCTACCCTTCTTTCCGGAAGGCATGCCTTTGCAACCTTCTACAATGAAAAGTTCAGAAAAAAAATTCGTCTTGTTGATGAGATCAATCAACCTTTTGTCGCGATCAGTCAACGCAAAGTTACCCTATTATTACTTTTGATTTCAGCCATCATCAGTGTCGTCGTCAGCTTTATTGTGGGCTTTACCGGATGGCTCGATGTTATTTCGTTCTTTAATTCTTCATCTTTCAATTATTCTGATCCGTTATTTAGTAAAGATTTAAGCTTTTTCGTATTTAAACTTCCTTTCTTACTGACCATCTACAATGCTTTTTTCTCTCCTGTCGTCATCCTTACAATTTTTACCTTTTGCTTCTATGTTATTACTGGTGTCATCCGCTTCTATTCCATTCGTATCTGGAAAAAAGATGCAGTCGCCATCAGCGATCGAGCCAGACGACATATCGGTATTTTGCTCATCATCATATTCTTATTTAAGGCTTTTGGTTATTATCTGGATATGTTCCAATTGGTATACTCCCAGAAAGGTCATGTTATCGGTGCCGGTTATAGCGATATCCATGCGGCTCTTCCTGCTCTAAAATTCTTGTTGGCTGTTAGTATTCTTAGTTTTTTTCTGTCTGTTTTTTCAGTATTTGCTAAAGATGTCCGTTTTATGACCATCCCGATTCCCTTTTTATTCGTGATCTCAATTGTCTTTTATGGGATAGTCCCCTCCTTGGTACAATCTTTTGTCGTTGTCCCCAACGAGCTGCAAAAAGAGACCCCCTATATCGAGAATGAGATTCGTCTTACACGCTTTGCCTATGGTCTGGATAAGATCGAGGAAAGAGACTATCCAGGTAATAAAACTGTCACTGCCTCTGACCTCAAACAAGAGATGCACACCCTGAACAATATTCGCTTAAATGACCCCAGGCCGATGATGCAGATTTATACCCAAAAACAAGGAATTCGCTTGTACTATAAATATAATGATATCGATATTGATCGCTATACCATTGATGGAGAGTACCGTCAAGTCATGCTCTCTCCCCGGGAAATATCGATTCCAGATTTGGAATCTCCGACTTTTATCAATACCAAGTTTAGGTATACGCATGGTTTCGGCTTAACAGCATCTTTTGCCAACGCGGTCACTCCTAAAGGACTTCCAGCTTTTGCTGTCAGTAATATTCCACCCCAAACAGACTTTGTAGAGTTGAGTATTAAGGAGCCACGGATCTATTTTGGAGAACTGACCCAGGACTGGGTGGTCGTCAATACCAAGTTTAAGGAATTTGATTACCCGCTAGGAAATGAAAATGCCGATAACACCTATCAAGGAAAAACCGGTATCACTTTTACCCCGTTGAATAAAATGATGTTATCCCTCCATCAGGCAACACCAAGGTTCTATCTGTCTCGGGAAGTCACCGCTCAAAGCCGAATCCTTCTGTATCGGAATATAATGGATCGGGTCCAAAAACTCGTCCCTTTCCTGCGCTTTGATGGTGATCCTTATGCTGTGGTTGATAATGGGAGGATTAAATGGATTATAGACGGTTATACAACAGCCAATACGATACCCTATTCTACAAAGTATACCAATCAAGATTTTAATTATATCCGGAACTCCGTCAAAGCCGTGATCGATGCCTATGATGGCACAGTTGATTTCTATGCCGTTGATCAGGAAGATCCCATTCTGCAAACATTTATGAAGATCTTCCCTGGCGTTTTTAAAGATATCACCGAAATGCCTTTTTCCTTAAAGTCACATCTCCGTTATCCGGAAACCATGTTCAGAATCCAAAGTGATATGCTGGGCACTTTCCATATGACCAATACCAAAGTATTCTATAACAAGGAAGATCCCTGGAGCGTGGCTAAGGAACTCTACGGTTCCAGCCCGCAAAATGTTGAGCCCTATTATGTCATCATGAAGCTGCCCGGTGAGGAGAAACCTGAATTCGTCCTGATGCTGCCTTTTACACCTGCCTCCAGTCAGACGAACTCCCGTAATAATATGATTGCTTGGTTAGCAGCCAGGATGGACGGCGAACATTATGGAGAATTAGTCCTGTTCAAACTCGCCAAGAATATTGAAATCGACGGTCCGTTCCAGATCGAATCAAGGATTGATCAGGATCCGGATATCTCCCGTCAGCTATCACTGTGGAACCAGAAGGGATCCAGTGTTATCCGCGGCAATCTGTTGGTATTACCGATTGGTGGTAACTTCCTGTTTGTGGAGCCTATCTATCTTCAATCAACTACCAGTGGCAGCATTCCGGAGATGAAGCGGGTCATCGTAGCTTATGAAGATCAACTGATCATGTCAACTTCTTTAGAGGAAGGACTTAAGGAAATATTCGGCAGAAATGCTCCTACTCTTACTTCGCAACAGGAAGTATCCGATGATGAAACGGAAGAACCTGGAGATAATACAACATCACCGGAATCGCCAGATCTTACCGAAATTCTGGAACAGATCAAGCGTATGCGGGAGATGCTGGACTCTCTTGAGAACCAACTGACCAATCTGTATAATACAAATCTCGATCCAAACCTAGCCGTTGCGCAAGCAGATGAAAATGTTACCCATTAAATAGTGTCTGATACAAAAAGCCTAGGTGTAAGTAAACCTAGGTTTTTTTACGGTCTGATGTAATCACTCCAGATCCCATCACTTCTCTTGAATTGAACGCCAATAATAACTAAATATATTATCTTTCGGAATAATCTCCATATACATCTTGCCTGTATCGGAGAGTACAATTCCTCTAGCATCTGCTATCTTGATAGCAACATGTTTTCCATCAGGCTTAATGATATTAAGCCTTTCCGGGGTTAGGATCATCAGGCTATTATCGTTGCTAATCTGAACATCATAATTGGTAATCGAGATTTCTCCTTTCCATAGTACGGTCTTATGGATTAAGTCCTTACTGTCTATTTGGTACAGCCAGATTTCAATGAGTTTATCTTCTCTGGTTTGGCCCACATACACACGGTCATTTTGACAACCGAGTAACATCTGGTTATCTCCCCTGACCATAACTGTTCTTTCTCGATCATTAATCGAAAATATAGAAGTGGCTGTTCCTTTTTTACTCTGAACATAAACGTTGCCGAATTTGTTGGACACACACATCTTGAGCAATTTTTCTTCCGGATCATCCACCCGATTTATATTCTTCATGATGTCGATTTTGATTAACTGTTGATTATCATTAGCATCAAGATAGTGTATATAGAGATTATTGGTATAAGTAGAAATCTCAATTCTAAAAATATCCTGAAGCAAATAATTAATACTTCTCTCAAACTTCGCTTCATAAACGGCCTTAGTGTCGGGTGTAGATGACAGATCTAAATTGAGCGAAAAGAGGTGGGTGGAAAAATCGTTCTTATCCCTGGTGAGATAGAGCAGACTGTTGCGATCGGGGAGCCAGGCATAACCCAGTATCCTTCCTGCTTTAGGAATATCTTCTTGAAAATTAATGGGTGTATTCATCGTGAGATCGATTATTCGAAGTTCATTATTTATCATTAGAGCAAGAAATTTGTTATTATAGGATAAGTTTAGCTTACTGCTGTTCTTCAGGTCTATATTCACAAAATATGCCTTATTAAATTGAAAAGAAGGGTTCAGCCAATGCTCAACCTGACGATCAAGCAGAGCAAATATTAATAATTGGATTAAACATATCATTATTGTAAGATTGATGATTCGCTTCAATTTTTTCAAGGTATTACTCTAACACTCTCCTCATGGTTTACCGGGGCATTACCACAAAAGCCGTTGGAATATATCTCTCACCGTAGATATTCCATAAGCGGTTGATAATCCTGTTATTATAGATCATTTCAGTTGAAGATCCCCCATCCAGGTTAGCTGCCTGGTAAGCACCGTATTCGATAAAGATGTTCATGAGATCCCTCAGAGTCGCTCCCATGCTCCAACCTGGCTGCCTACCGTCAATAACGACGAAAATAACTGTACCATCAGGTTTCTGTCCTATTCCCGTACGAGGGGCTAAGCCCCATCCCCCATCCCCTTGTATCTGAGGTTTACTGTCCAGAATAAGGTTGGGATAGAAGCTGACAGCGTTATTAATTCCTAAGTTTTGAATATCCCCAATCGAGATCTTTTTTAAAACAAGTTTTCCTTGTTCATTAAATGCAATGATATCAACAGAGTCATTCTCAACACAATTATGGACAATCCTTCCCTCTACTACGGTGATTCCATCAGGAAAAGCACCATTTCCCTGGGCATCCGGGTCATAGAAACCGCCCCCATTGATTCCAGCTATGGCCCCATGATCGTTAATCAACTGTGATAAGCGTTGACCAGCCGTCCCTAGTTCACTGGTTACTGCCACTTTGACTTGGGCTGGGTTCTTAATCAACATTACTTTCCCTTTAAAATTTTTACCCTTAATTTCTTCAATCCGAATACCATTGTCGTAATCGTACACGAAGTTTTCCTTACTGATAATAACGGGTTCAACTGATATGGTTTGCTGTTGATACGACCGGGTAATCTCCGCTATCTTTTCCTTACTCAGGAAGAATTCAGCAACTTGAGGATGACGTGAAGTCATAATCGTACTCACGGTAAATATCTGAAGGGATGGGAAAGGCCCATAGAAAGCAATAAGAGGTGCTGACAAGGCAAAAATAAGAACATTAAGAATAAGGAAAGAGCAAATAGCCTTTTTATTGATCAAGGTCTCCACGTTCCTTTAATAACATCATTGGCAACTGAGCGAAGTGTCTTTCTAGAGGTCATTGCTTCAGAGCGTATGGCAGCATATGCGGCTTCTTCCGTATGTCCGTCGGAAATAAGAATAAGAACTGCCTGATATACCAATTTTCTTGTTTTTAGTTCTTCATTGAGTTTCCTTATCTCTTTCATATTCTGTAACTCTCGCTCATAAGCGTTTTGAGCCTGAATAAGACCGGAAATCACATCAGTCGCTCTGATCGGTGCGATTAGAATTTGATGTACATTGGTCTTTACAGCAAGATGAAGGTTGGTATAATACTTTTCCTCCAAAACCAACACAATGGGGCAAATATTGGAATGAACTAGATTTTGCAACAGATCAAGCGGGGAGTACCCCGAAATATCCCACTCAGCAATAATGAGATCAGGTTCTAGCCTTTGGGCCATCCTTAATGCTTCAACCCCATTCTCAATCTTAGCTAAAGTTTGATAATTAACCAACGGTAAGATAGGATGTATTTCATTATGTAATCTATCTTTTAGAATTAAAAGAGCCCTTTTCATTCTCAAAAATCTCCGTCAAATTCATTATAAAGTTTATTATACTATTTTTGAGAGTAAAAAAAAACAAGTGCCAATACGAGCACTTGTTTTTTAATATTCTTTTTTCATAGATTTTTTTATAACTTCGAAAAAGACATATTACTATTTTGCGGTAGAATCGACATTAAAGATTACTTTTGCCTCAGTATTCTGGGTCATACCGCCTTCAGCGTTAGCCTTAATCGCAAGGGTCATTTCATGTTGTCCAACTGTTGCACTCTTTCCTTTTGCATCACCAAGAGATTTAATATTCTCAAAAGCGACCCTTGCTGTAGCTCCAGGCTCAAGTGTAGGTATCTTGCCTTCTTTGCTCACTTGTTTTGTTTTATCTTCAAGCAATGAAATGGTCATTTTGATAGGAATATCGGTCATAGTCTTTTCTGTCATGTTCTGCACTACGGCAGAAATTTTAAAGTTATTTTTGGTCATGGTTTGTACTCCCTTGAATAACTCACCGCCATAATATAAATCTTTAACAGCTACCGGAGGATCAAATTCAATACTAAGAATTTTCATCTCCGGTTCCACCTGGTCTGGTGTCGAACTTGCTTCTGAACTTACTAACCATACATTAATCCCTATTAAACTAAAAAAAGCAACCGCCAATACTAAACCACCATACCATAAATACTTCCTCCTAAGGGTAATGAATTTAGCCATTGTTATCAACCTCCTCACAATTCCTATTAAAAAACCTATGCACTTGTCTTAAAGGACATGCATAGGTTTGTACTATTTTCTTAAAATTTTTTAAATTAAATACGTACGTTTCTTCTTTCGTTTACCTATTTTTACTTTAGTCTTTCACGCTTAACATAGTTTTGCATACGAATATCCTGCTGGGTTGAGAGCCTAAAGATTCTGCACATCTGGAGTAATCTGGAGCAGGTTCTTTCCCCTAAATGATGTTCAATCTCTTCAAAATCTAGATTGGTGGTAATGATTGTTGGTAATTGTTCATTCATTCTGTAATTAAGGATGGAATAGATCCGATTTCGTGACCAATCAGTATAATTATGAGCACCCAGATCATCCATAATTAAAATGGGGATTGTCCGGGCAATATCCAAAAGGTCAAACTCCGTATGATCACTCTTATTGGAGAACGATGCTCGTAATTCATCGAGGAGATCAGGAACGATCAAAAAGAGAAGCTTGCATTGTTGTTCAATGAGTACATTGGCAATCGATGCGGCTAAAAACGTTTTACCACTTCCAACAGGCCCTGTGAAGAGCAGTCCAACTTCGTGCGGGTTGTTTAAGACCTTCTGCGTGAAATCCTGAGATGCTGTGAGTGCTTTTTGAGCATTCTGCAAATGGTTTATTCCATCCGAAGATTTATAATAATCCAGTTTAAATTTCTCAAAGCGACAGTTCATTAGTTCACGTGACAAACGGGCATATTTAAAGCTGTTTTCTATTTTCTTCTGTTCCATACAAGTGCAGGGAACAGCTGTCTCTCCCTGTAATATAATCCCCCGATCCTGGCAGACGGGGCAAACGATTTCTTTGGAGAAGGCAGCAGATGATTGATGCAGGCCATCCGTCTGATTACTAATAGCATGATTAATAACTTTTTTTAAAATGTTATCCGAACTTTCCAAAAAAACCCCTCTTTTCTTTGACGATCAACAATAAAGGTTAGAGGTAAATATTGTCATATTTGTTTTTCGTTTTTGTCGATCTGCTCTGTCTTTCTCCTTTTTTCGTTTGCCTTGATTGAAAATTTTGATCTTCTGATTCTACTTCCATCAGGGTTTGCAGCCCTTTCTTCTCCCATTCTCTTAAGATCGAGTCAAGATAACGGAAATTCCGAATACCAGCGCTTACGCCCCTTCTTAAAGATTCTATAATCAATTCTTCCGAGTATTTTGCCAAAAGCCACTTTTCAATATGTTCGCATTCGAATCCGGTTAGAGGCCGGCCTAATTCCTGTTCAAATAGAGTAACCAGCCTGGTTAAAGAAGGATTGATCTCACCTTTGTTAACTTCCTTATCTTTAAGCTTGTTTCCTGATGATTCCATTTGTTTGTATTGATTGATACCCCATTGTTCAAATAAGTGATCAATCAAGCCACTTAAACTATATAAGGGATCTGTTTTATTCTTTTTCCCTTTTTGTTTGGTACTAATTGTCACTAAACCTTTATCTTCAAGACCTTTAATTACTAGACTATATTCTACCGGCAATAATCCCATTTTACGCATAATTTGCTCATCGATAACCGCAGCATCATTTCCTGACTTTATTTCGGAAATAATATGGATCACCGCCATCATTTCACGGTCGTTCATTCCGAGGTTTGTGTAGTTATCAAGTAATAGGCTGGGTATGGAGACTGTATCCGAAAAGAAAAGAGCTTGTGAAAAGCCCCCATAAACATTATTTTTGGTCATGATACCACCTCGATATAAAAATTGACATATAGTTCCTCACAATAAATATTATATTACATATCAATGTACTAAAATTAGAAAATAATCAGTTCTGATATAAAATAATGACATATCCTGACGATATGTTTTCTTGACGATGGAAGGAGTTTTTCGTTTAATTGCCGTAATTATAGAGACGAAAGGCAGGTGCAATTATGGACATTACAAAAGACCTCTATAATATCCTGAACAAATCCGGAGCTCATCCCGCACTAGGATGGAAACATTGTCAAAGAGTTTACCACCTGGCAAAAGAATTGTCACATCATCTTACCCTGGATGATGAGATCCTTTATATCTCTTCCATGCTGCATGATACAGGAAAATATCCGATCTATGCATTGCCGAATGTCGATCATGCCCTAAGATCCAAAGGAATTGCGATGAGTCTCTTCAAAAAATATGAAATGGAACAGGAAAAACTAGCCAAGATCCTGGAAGCCATTGAATGCCACATGTATTATTCGGAGCCGGGGAATAGCGATGAATCTATTTATTTGAGAGATGCCAATATCCTAGATAATCTAGGTAATATCGGTCTGATGAAACTTTTCAGCCTGGTTGGTCATGATGAATTGATCTCTAGTCCTGAAGATGCACTTACCCGGATTCAGACCTTTGCCGAAGCTTTACCAAAAAAAGTCTATTCCAAAACAGGTCGACGCATTGCTGTAAAACGGCGAGAAGAAGTCATGCGCTTTCTGTCCGGTATTAAACGTCAAACCTGTGAGTATACCTGGATTTAGTCTTCTACTACTTTCTGGCGGTCGATTCTTCTAAGAACTTGGAGATTTTTTCAAAGGTAGCGATGATCCGCTCATAGTCACGGTCACTTCGGGCATCATCCACGAAAATTTTAAGACTTTTACGCAATTTTGTATAGGAATGATTGATTTCTGAGAGCAGTATTCTTCTTTCAGATCGTTCGGATCTTTTGCTGGAATATTTGCTCTCACTATACGTAGTTCTCTTTTCCCAGGCTGCACCTTCATCAAGTTGAGAAACTTTTTCCTGAATCGTTTCCAACCAGGGTTTTTCAGGCTTAACCCTGTTGGTTTTACCATCTTTAAAATCAATACATTCGCCTAGGACCGGGATAATTGGTTTTTTCCCTAAGTTCTGTTCGATCAAACCAGCGAATTCTTCAAGTGCACTACTCTCGCCATGAACTAAGATAATATGGTCAGAATCAACACCGGCATGTTTAACCCAAGCCAAAAGTTCATCCTGATCGGCATGAGAAGAGAAACCCGGAAGCCTGGCAATATTGGCATTAACAGAAATTTTTTCTCCATGAATTGTTATTTCTTTGGCTCCATCAATCAACCTTCTGCCCAGGGTTCCTTCGGCTTGGTAGCCCACAAAGATGACCGTAGCATTAGGACGCCACAAGTTATGCTTGAGGTGATGTTTAATCCTTCCGGCATCAGCCATCCCACTCGCCGAAATAATAATGGTCCCCGAAGTGATGGTATTTAAACGGATGGATTCTTCCGTTGTTTCACTGAATTTGAGATTTTCCATCATTAATGGATTAAATCCTTTTTCGATAAGAGCAGTACTCTCGTCATCAAAATTTTCGGTATTCTTCCTGAATATCTTAGTGGCATTGACCGCCAGCGGACTATCAATATAGATGGGCAGTACGGGAATTCTCCCTTCACTTTGTAATTGTTGCAGATAGTAAAGAACATCCTGGGTTCGCTCAATGGCAAAAGCAGGAATAATAATGTTACCACCCTTGTCCACGGCCGTATTGATCACATCAGCCAGAATATCGAGCCTATTGGATTTATCAGTATGTTTACGGTTACCATAGGTGGTTTCCATAATAATCAAATCAGCCTCTTTGATGGGTGTTGGGTCTTCAATAAAGGGCTGATTGGCCGTTCCAATATCTCCTGAAAAAAGGATTTTTTTTGTTTCCTGACCTTCCGTAACACTAAGAACAACATGGGCGGAGCCCAAAATATGTCCGGCATCATAAAACATCGCAGAAATCTGAGGTTTGAGCAATAAGCTTTCCTTATATTTCACTGGTATGAATGATTTTATAGCATCCAGACCATCCTGGGCCGTATAAATAGGTTTTAGTAACGGTTGATCTGCCCTTGTCCGCTTGCGGTTTTTCCTTTCCACTTCCATCTCTTGAATATGACCGCTGTCCGGGAGCATCACTGAACAAAATTCAATTGTTTCTGGCGTGGCATAAATAGATCCACGATAACCATTTTTTATTAACTTGGGAATCATCCCTGAGTGGTCGATATGAGCATGCGTTAGGATCATGGCATCAATAGTACTCGCATCATAGGGAAAGTCCCCGTAGTTAAGCTCTTTAATTGTCTTAGTTCCTTGGAACATACCACAATCAATCAGGAGTCTATAACCTTCTATTTCAAGGAGATAGGAAGAGCCTGTCACCGTTTCGCTTGCACCATAGAAACATATTTTCATCTATTTCACCTCTATTATTCTAATCGTATAGCCTTTAGTAATTATTCCAATTGTACTAATTTTAACTTTACAGCTTTAAGGGCTGCTTGTGTTCTATCCTCAACTTCCAGTTTTCTAAAAATATTGGAAAGATGATTCTTAACCGTCTTCTCACTAATGAATAAAGAAATACCAATATCCCTGTTGGAAGCTCCTTTAACCACATATGTCAGTATTTCCAACTCTCTGTTACTTAATCCAAAATTATTTTTAGGAGTATTGGAGCTTGTGAGTTGGCCGAGGAGTTTACCGGTTACAGACGGGGCTAGTATAGGTTCCCCTGAATAGACTTTTCGAATAGAGTCAACCAGAGTTTTAGGTATAACATCCTTTAATAAGTACCCTGCCACTCCAAGTTGTAAGACTTGAAAGATCTTCTCATCGGAATCATCTACTGTTAAGACTAAGATACCAATCTCAGGGTATTCTCTGCGTATAACCCGACAGGCTTCCAAACCATTAACTACTGGCATATTTAAATCCATCAATAAAATATCAAATGGGTTATTTCGAGCAATATTAATTGCTCCCTGACCATCTCCGACTTCAGCGATCACTTGAATACCTTCTTCAAACTCCAGTATTCTTCTTAATCCTTCCCTTAGAAGGGGATGGTCATCCGCGATTACTACCCTGATCATCTAACCTGTCCTCCTTATTTAGAGTATGGAAGTCCAAACTCAAATATTGTGCCTTTTCCTTGTGCTGATTTGATAGTAAATTTACCTGAATACATCTCAATGCGTTCATTTATTCCGATTAACCCAAAATGCTCACCTGGATTATTCATGACCTCTTTGGTATTGAACCCTTTTCCGTAGTCGATAATCTGACCAATAATCCGATCATCCAGGAATTGCAGACATACTTCACATTTGGGAGAATCAGCATGTTTAGCCACATTGGTCATTCCTTCTTGAACTAATCTGAACAACGCGAGTTCAATGGAAGGATCCAGTAGTTTTTCAGTTCCTTCAACAATTAACTGACATTCAATCCCATATGTTTTTTCGTAATTATTAGTGTAATTCTTAATCGTTTCTACGATTCCATAATTATCAAGGTGGATTGGCCTAAGGTCAAAGATAATTCGACGAATATCTCTCAGGTTTTCTCTTACTAAATTATTTAATTCTTTTAATTCTTTCTTGACCTTTTCATGATCAATCATCAGTAATTTCTCTGCTATCTCTAACCGAAGAACGATATTGGCAAGACTCTGAGCTGGTCCGTCGTGGACTTCTCTGGCAACTCTTCTTCTCTCTTCTTCTTGTGCTTTAATAATGCGAAAAGCCAGCTCTTTTCTTTGGTCATTGCTGTATAACTGAGAAATTTCCGTGATACCTTCTTTGAGCAGACGAATGGCCAAACCAACCTGGTTCATTAAATTTTCAGCCCTGATAACGGTGCCATCCAAATTTTTTAATGATCTTTCAATGTCATCTCTTCGTGTACGCAGTTGCAGTTCTTTGGCTTGAAGCAGTTGGAGCTCGACTTGAGCATCTTTAGCCTCAGTATAGATTTCCAACATTTGACGTTCGTTATAGTTCTTGAAATTACGGTTAACCTCCATTAACTTTTGTCTTAATCGTTTTTCATTTTTTTGCTGATCATCTACCCTTTTGATTGTTTCACTGATTTCTAAGGTCAAAAACTCCAGTTCTTTATTTAGCCTTTGTATTTCGGATCGTGTTATTTCATAGATATTAAATATTTCTTCCTTACCATCTTCGACTGCCTTTAATGTTGCTTCAAATACATCTGATAGTCGATCCATATTTTGACCCCTTTTACATCACTAAATATATTTGATTTATCATTATCTTTTTCGACATATTATCGATAATTCCTACTATCAGCTTCAAATTTATTATAATTTAGTATAATCACTATATTTTATTTACTGGACAACGCTACAGGTTACCGTAACATCTTGACATCTAAATTAGGGTTTGCTAAGATTTTATTTGTTCTTCGGGGTGTGGCTCAGTTTGGTAGAGCGCACGGTTCGGGACCGTGAGGTCGCAAGTTCAAATCTTGTCACCCCGACCAAATAATACTTTTGATAAATATAATAACGTGTTTTTGCTTAATATCAGAGTTGGGCTTAACACGTTTTTTATTGTTTCTGACTATGATTTTTAATATAAATATGAATATTAACTTAAAGCTATTCCAACTTGCTATTCTGTTCTGTTCTAGCTAAAATTGGATGTATAATAATATTTTTTACAAAACTGGAACGGAATTACTCAAACAAGTAAGAAACAAATAATAAAGAAAAGAGCCTCAGTTAAGAGACTTCTAATAGACTATTTTTAATCAGGAGAATAACAATGTTAAACGGTAAATTGACGTGTATCCGTCCTTTGGATGTCAATGATTTGGATGACCTCTATCAATGGTATAATGATGAAGAATTTTCCTACTGGATAAGTGGTAATTGGCCGTTTGCGACCTTACTCCGTCATGATGAAGTGGAACGAAAATTCTATGAAGAAGATGAGCACCGCTATGCCATTACAGATAAAGAAGAGAACCTGATCGGAACGATTGGTTTTGATCAAGTCAATATTCCAGCTCGTTCAGCCAGAATTTTCATCGCAATCGGAGCCAAGGATTATTGGGGTAAAGGCTACGGAACAGATGCCTTGTACATTTTTTCAGTTTATCTTTTTAAACAATGGAATATGAATCGATTAACAGCTGAAACCTGGGATGGAAATACCAGAGCATTATCCTGTTATCAAAGGCTCGGTTTTCAAGTGGAAGGCAGTCTCCGCGAAGCATATTATATCGATGGAAAATATCACGATGCAGTAATTCTTGGCTTATTACAGCGAGATTTTACGGGATAATTGGATTATAGTTCGAGATAAAGACTAATTTTCCAATTGCAATATGTGTTAAGTTGAAGTATGATGAGATGGATATAACAACTTTATAGGTAAACTCTGGGGATAGGTGAAATTCCTTATCGGCGGTAAAGCCCGCGAGCCTTTTGGCAGATTCGTTGTAATTACGAAGCCGACAGTTAAAGTCTGGATGGTAAGAGTGTTGTTTTTGTTGTGGTGATTTTTATTCACTTATACTTTGTATTAGTATGCCCAGAGTAATTTCTGGGCATTTTTTGTTTATAAGGAGCTGAGTGAATGCATGAAAAAACTTCATTTAAACAAATAGATATTGATAAGACTTATATGAAAAAAGCTCTGAAACTGGCGCGTTTAGCTGTCGGCAGAACATCTCCTAATCCTCTGGTTGGATGTGTGATCGTCCAAAACAATCATGTTGTTGGCGAAGGTTATCATCATCAAGCCGGAACGCCCCATGCTGAAGTACATGCCTTACGGGCTGCCGGAGATCAATCTTTAGGTTCAGATGTTTATGTTACATTGGAACCCTGCTCCCATTACGGACGTACACCTCCCTGTTCCGATGCTCTGATCAATGCCGGTGTAAAACGTGTTGTCGTCGCTATGACCGATCCCAACCCTTTAGTTAGGGGCCGCGGAATAAAGAAATTGCAAGATGCTGGGATTAAAGTTGAGGTAGGACTTCTGGGTGAAGAGGCACAAAAACTCAATGAACCCTTTATCAAAGCTATAACGACTAAAATGCCCTTTGTTCTTTATAAATGTGCACTCACCCTGGATGGTAAAACAGCTGTTGCCTCAGGTCATTCCAAATGGATTACGTCCAAGGGGTCTAGGCATTACGTTCATGGTCTAAGGAATGAATACGATGTCATTATGCTTGGCAGTCAAACAGTTTTACAGGATGACCCAGAGCTTACGTGCCGCAACATCGAGGGAGGCAGAGATCCTGTCCGGCTTATTGTTGACGGAACACTCTCTCTACCAGTAAATTCTAAGGTTTTAAGCTCATCAGACACTCTCTGTATTATTGCAACATCCAGAAGTGCCGACAAGGAAAAACTGGAAGTATTACAAGAGAAAAGCAATATACAGATCTGGCAGTATGATACAGATCGGCATGTTCCTTTGCGGACTCTGATGCAGGATGTTGCGAATCATGGTTTAAACAGTATTCTATTAGAAGGTGGCGGTACCCTGGCTGGTAAAATGCTGGAGGAGAAGTTAATAGATAAGATTGAATTCATCTTTGCTCCCAAGCTTGCCGGTTCTGGCCCCTCTCCACTTTCAGGCATAGAGCTATCCAAGATGGATCAGGCTTTCCGCCTTAAAGATACACAAGTCGTCCTGTTAACGGATGATTACCACTTTATCGGATATCTTGATTATGACCCTAATCTGGAATAGACTGGAGTGATCTTAAGTTGTTTACCGGTATCATCGAAGAATTAGGTGTGGTTCAAAAATTAGATGCTTTAAAAGATTCAGCTAGATTAACGATTGAAGCGAGCAAAGTTTTAGAAGGTTCTCAGATCGGGGACAGCATCGCAGTCAATGGTGTTTGTCTTACCATCACCGGGATGACTAATAACTTGTTTTCTGTAGACATTATGTATGAAACGTTAAGGAAAACCAATCTGCAGGAACTAAAAACACTATCTAAGGTTAATCTGGAACGAGCTCTCCAACTTCAGACCCGCTTGGGAGGACATCTCGTCAGCGGACACGCAGACGGGGTGGGTACCATAAAGGATATAAAAAAAGTGGGAATTGCTCACGTTTATTCGATTTCAGCTCCCCAAAGTGTAACTCACTATTTGCTGCCAAAAGGTTCGGTTGCAGTGGATGGAATTTCACTGACAGTCGTTGATGTCAGCGACGAGTACTTTACCGTATCCCTCATTCCCCACACCTCGGGCCACACAACACTCGGGTTCAAAGGTATCGGCACTTCGGTCAACCTTGAGACGGATCTAATCGGTAAATATGTAGCTCGTTTTCTCCAAACCGATAAAAAAAACGCGAGTAACAGCATTTCCCTGGATTTTCTGACTGAGCATGGCTTTATTTAAAAAAGGAGTGATATTTGTATGCTGTACAAATCGGAGAACCTATTCAACACCATTGAGGAAGCTTTAGAGGACATTAAGGCTGGAAAAATAATCATCGTAGTGGATGACGAGGATAGAGAAAATGAAGGTGACCTGATCATGGCTGCTGAAATGGCAACACCGGAAGCCGTAAACTTCATGGCTACCTATGGACGCGGGCTGATCTGCGTACCACTTATTGCGGAAAGATTAGAAGCACTGGATCTAGATATGATGGTTCAACATAATACCGATCCCCATGGAACTGCCTTTACAGTGAGTGTTGATGCCACAAGCAGTACCACTGGCATTTCAGCATACGAAAGAGCTCATACCATTCAGGTCTTGGTTAATAAAGACAGCAAGCCTCATGATCTTCGTAAACCCGGCCATATTTTCCCGTTACAAGCGAAAGAAGGCGGCGTCCTGGTCAGAGCCGGTCATACTGAATGCTCGGTAGACCTTGCCCGTTTAGCCGGGCTTCAACCGGCTGGCGTACTCTGTGAAATCATGAATGATGATGGAACCATGGCCAGAGTGCCTGATCTGATTGAATTCAAGGAAAAACATGGTCTCAAGTTAATTACGATCAAAGATCTGATCAGCTACCGACGTCAGAATGAGAGACTCATTGAAATGACAGAAAGTATTGAATTCCCGACTGAGTATGGTGTCTTCAAAGCGATTGGCTACAAGAGCCTGATCGATAATAAGGAGCACCTTGCCTTGATTAAAGGTAAAGTAGATGATGGTAATCCAGTTCTTGTTCGCGTCCACTCCGAGTGCTTAACGGGTGATGTGTTTTTCTCCAAGCGATGTGACTGCCGGGATCAGCTCTCATCAGCTCTGATGCAGATTGAGCGCGAAGGTTGCGGTGTTTTCCTCTATATGCGTCAGGAAGGTCGCGGTATCGGTCTGCTTAATAAGCTCAAAGCCTACAAGTTACAAGAAGAAGGCAAAGATACCGTGGAAGCAAACCTTGCTTTAGGGTTCCCTGCCGACTTAAGGGATTATGGGGTTGGTGCTCAGATTCTTGCTGATTTAGGGATTAAAAAGGTACGCTTGATGACCAATAACCCCAAAAAAATTGTTGGCTTAGAAGGTTATGGTATTGAGGTAGTGGAAAGAGTACCGATCGAGATGTGTGTAAAACCGGAAAACAAAAACTATCTTGCAGCCAAAAAAGCAAAGATGGGCCATTTCCTTACGACAGTAAAATAATTTACTAATCAAAATAAGATATACCTCCAAGAAAACAACCAATGAAAGGATGTTCAGAGTGAAAGTTTTAGAAGGAAACTTAATAGCGGAAAATCTAAAATTCGCTATTGTCGCAGGAAGATTTAATGAGTTCATCACCAATAAACTCATCGGGGGCGCCTTGGATGCTCTCAAAAGACATGGTGCTGATGAGAATCAAATCGAATTAGTCTGGGTTCCTGGTGCTTTCGAAATACCGATTATTGCCAAAAAAATTGCCGAGAAAAAACAAGTCGATGCAGTCATCTGTCTCGGTGCTGTCATCAGAGGTGCTACACCTCACTTTGAATACGTCAGCAGTGAAGTTAGTAAAGGAGTAGCCAGCGTAGGACTGGATACGGGTGTTCCTGTCATTTTCGGCGTCTTAACCACCGATACTATTGAGCAAGCCATCGAACGTGCCGGTACAAAAGCAGGTAATAAAGGTTTTGATGCTGCCATGACAGCGATTGAAACCGCTAATTTGATTAAACAATTGGCTTAATAGCCTCCTACTTCTTCAAAAGATATTAGATCTAAACAATCTCATTGAGGATAAAGGATGACAAGTAAAAGACGGCGTGATTGCCGTCTTTTCTTGTAAATCATTCGTAACCTTATATTCGTAATCCTGTACTAAAATTATCATTAATCAGTTGATCCTATCATGAAATTCCGCCGGATTTCTCAATAAGCCTTCTTACATCTTCAGATACTTTTCCAGCTTCGTGAGATAACTGCATGTATCGATGACAAAGCGTTTGATCTGAAGCCTTAGTCGCAAATGTCATATAACCGGATGCCGCGGCAGCCACGTCCTTATCATAGTCGTATAGCATATCGAGATCAGAAAATGCACTCATACATAATCCCCTTTCTACATCACTTCTGACAGCTGGTTGCGAAAGAAATCAGTGACACCTTCTAAAGCCTCGGCCTGTTTATGGAAGAAAGCTTTAACTTCTTTGTCTTGAGCCATTTGGCTATACATGTGACACTTCTTGGCAGAGACTTCACTTTCGATGATTGAACGGGTAATCATCCCTTGATCTAAGATCTTTTTAATTTCTGTTTGACTATGCATAGTAATACCTCCATGATTTTCTAAGCATTTTCAGGATATACAGAAAAACAATTATTTATTCATAAAACTGACGAAAATAATTTACAGCATGAATCTGCGATAAATATAGCTAACCTAAGCTAACCTACAAATATAGGCAAACAATCTGCATAGTACAACTCTGCTTTATCAGCCCATAGGTAATAAATGGTATCATTCAACACATCCTCGAAAGATGGTTTAGCCTTAAATTTACTTACTCTTTCTTAAACACATACTCCCCATCATAATCGACCAGCACATTCGTTCCTTCCGGGAATTCCCCTTGCAGGAGAAGTTTAGCCAGCTCATTCTGGATGCGCTGCTGGATGGCTCTTTTTAAGGGTCTGGCACCGTAGACTGGATCATAGCCCTCTTCTGTCAGTTGATTTAAGGCTTTCTCCGATAAAGTCAAGGTGAGTCCTCTCTCTTTCAGGCGTTTTCTCAGGGAATTTAGCTGAATTTCTACGATCTGGGCGATATCCTCTTTCCGCAATGAGTCAAAGATAATGACCTCATCCAGGCGGTTTAAGAATTCCGGCCTGAAATACCGGTTAAGCTCGGTTTCGACGACTCTGCGGACGGCTTCCAGGTCGCTGTTGGTATCGTTTAATTCCCGGATCTCCTGTCCGGCAATATTACTGGTCAAGATCACAACTGTGTTCTTGAAATTGACGATTCTCCCCTGTCCATCGGTTAACCTGCCATCATCAAGCAATTGGAGCAGAACATTAAAGACGTCGCTGTGAGCTTTTTCCACTTCATCAAGTAAGATGACAGAATAAGGTTTCCGCCTTACAGTTTCAGTGAGTTGTCCTCCTTCATCATAACCGATATAACCTGGAGGGGCACCGATTAAGCGTGATACAGTGTGTTTTTCCATATACTCTGACATATCGATGCGAACCAGAGCCTGTTCATCATCGAAAAGAAACTCGGCCAGTGCTTTGGCTAATTCGGTTTTACCTACCCCGGTGGGACCGAGGAACAAGAATGAACCTAAGGGGCGGTTGGGGTCCTGCAGTCCGGTACGCGCCCTGCGGACAGCGTCAGATACCGCCTGGACAGCTTTGGATTGTCCGATGACCCTTTTGTGCAGGTTTTGTTCCATGGAGATAAGCTTCTCCGCTTCACTTTCCAGTAGCTTGGATACCGGTACATTCGTCCATTTGGCAACAATCTCGGCAATATCGTTTTCGGTCACTTCCTGCCGTAAGAGCGTATTATTCCTTTCGGCGATGACTTTTTCGATCATAGCAAGCTCTTTTTCTAATTGAGGAAGGACACCATACTGGAGTTCAGCAGCTTTGTTGTAGTCATATTGCTGCTGTGCATTTTCTATTTGCAGTTTTGTCTTGTCGATATCTTCCTTAAGCTTCTGTATTTTGTTTAGTTTTTCCCGCTCTTCCCCGAGTTGTGCTTCAAGTGCTGTGCGTTTTTCCTTTAAATTGGCCAATTCTTTTTCCAGATTTGATAATCTTTCCTGACTGGCTTTATCTTTTTCTTTTTTTAACGCTTCTCTTTCAATTTCCAGCTGCATCATTCTGCGTTTAATCTGGTCAAGCTCCTGAGGTTCGCTGGTAATCTCCATACGTAAGCGGGCTGCAGCTTCATCGATCAGATCAATGGCTTTATCGGGAAGGAACCTTTCACTGATATAACGGTCAGATAGAACGCTTGCAGCGATTAAAGCACTGTCCGTAATCCGGATACCGTGGTGAGTCTCATATCTTTCTTTTAAGCCTCTCAGGATGGAGATCGTATCTTCCACACTGGGGGGAGAAACGATAACATTCTGGAATCTTCTTTCGAGAGCGGCATCTTTTTCAATGTGTTTGCGGTATTCATCCAGAGTAGTAGCCCCAACCATTCTTAGTTCTCCACGGGCCAGCATAGGTTTAAGCATATTACAGGCATCCATCGCTCCTTCAGCAGCGCCTGCTCCTACCACAGTGTGCAGTTCATCAATAAACAGGATGATATTCTCCCTGTCCTGAACTTCTTTGAGAACAGCTTTTAAGCGTTCTTCAAATTCACCCCTGTATTTAGCACCCGCGATCAGTGCTCCCATATCTAAGGAGATAACTTCTTTGTTTTTGATAGCTTCCGGAACATCCCCTCTCACGATTCGCTGAGCCAGGCCTTCGACGATAGCAGTCTTCCCTACCCCTGGTTCTCCGATCAAGACAGGATTGTTCTTTGTTCGACGGGAAAGGATCTGGATGACCCTTCGAATCTCCTCATCTCTGCCAATCACAGGATCAAGCTTTCCCTTTCTGGCCAGGGTAACCAGGTTGTTGCCGTATTGTTCCAAAGCAGCGTACGTTCCTTCGGGGTTTTGATTAGTAACCCTTTGCGAGCCTCTTACTTCCTTTAAAACCTTATAAAGGGATTCTCGATTAAGGCCAACTTCTTTTAAAACTCGCTCAGCGTCGCCCTTAGCGTTTTCCAGGATAGATAACAATAAATGCTCCGTACTGACATATTCATCGCCAAAGGGCTCCATTAAATCATGAGCATTAACCAGAACCGTTCTCATTCTCTGAGAATAGGTCAATTGAGCAGCAGCACCTGTTATACAGGGAAATTTACTGATACTCAACTTGCTCTTCTCAGCAATTTGGTTGCCGGAGATGTTTAATTTATTCAAGAGTTGAGGTACAACCCCTTCAGTCTGTTCGACTAAAGCCAGCAATAAATGCTCAGGTTCTACCATACTGTTGTGATTTTTTTCTGCATTATTTTGAGCAGTAATGATCGCTTCTTGTGATTTTTGAGTAAAGCGGTTGGTATCAAAAGCCATGATTTTCCCTCCTTCTATCCTTGTTTTCTTTCTTTCATTGTTTCTCTTCTCTCAAACTTTTCAGAGTATCCATTTCATTCTGCGATATCTTTTCGGGTAAGACTATGACAACCTTGGTATAAAAATCTCCATATGCTTGAGCTTGATTCATCTTGGGCATCCCTTTGCTTTTTAGTCTGAATAAACTTCCTGCTTGAGTCTTAGGGGGAACCTTAAGCATCATTTCTCCGCCTAAGGTTTTAATTCTGACTTCTCCCCCTAAAACTGCCGTATAGAAATCAATGTTCAGGTTAGTTGTCAGATCATCGCCTTCCCGGGTGTATTGAGGGTAAGATGTGACTTTAACGGTCAATAATAAGTCACCTGGTTTTGAGCCACGTGTTCCTGGCTGTCCCTGTCCCGACAATCTAATCTTATTACCATCTTTGATACCTTTAGGGATTGTAGCTTCGATCCTCCGATCACCGATATCCATACGTTTCTTCGTGCCATGATAAGCCTCTTCTAAAGAGATGGTAATCTCCCCTTCGATATCTCTCCCCGCTCGTGGTTGACGAGTAATTTCTGAGTGATAATGGGAGGGCTCAGATTCACAGTTATTCCCCATACCAAAGATAGTGGAGAAAAAATCTGAGAAACCTCCACCGAAACTACCGAAAGAAAAACCTCCTTCGCTAAACATCTCGGAGAATTCTTCCGGTGTCATCGTCCGGGTATAAGTTCCGGTTCCACCCGGAGTACCTTGCCATGCTGACCAGTCAAAAGATCCATTTCCTCCGCGTTTCTGCCATTGCTCATAATTGGTCCGTAAATCGTCGTATTTCTGTCGCTTAGCAGGATCCGCTATAGCATGATAGGCTTCATTGATCTCTTTAAACTTTTCTTCCGCCTCTTTATTCCCAGGGTTTTTGTCAGGATGATACTTTTTAGCTAAAGTCTGATAAGCCTTTTTGATCTGTTTATTATCCGCTTGAGGAGATATCCCTAGTATTTCGTAATAATCTTTAAAATCCATTATTATTCACCTCTTTTTGAGCAAGCTCCAACAAAAAAATAAAATTAGATTTATTACAAGAATTAACTTTTCAAACCAATTATATGCGATATGTCCCTAAAGGTCAATATTGGTCAGACATTATTTTGTTCTTTACTGACATTTAATTTAGGAAGTATTTAAAAAAACAACCCGTTATGTTTATGTTCATAACGGGTTGGGTTGTAAAAATGTCATTATCTGCTTCGGATTAAACTCTAAGCCTCAAGCATTTGGGAAGGATGCTGTATTGGCAGGGAGAACGGCCAATAATCTCACCGTCAGCCTCGATAATCGTTGATTCTAAAGTTTGTATGGCAAGAGATTGACAGCGGTATACTTCAACCTCAGGAAGCTCAATGTGTTTTCCTTTATAGATGAGTGGGAACCGTGAAAAGAGTTTTAGTTTCGTGATATCATTAATGACCATGATATCGAACCAACCATCATCCAATTCTGCCAGAGGCGCGATCTGCATCCCTCCACCGATATACTGGCCATTGCAAATCATGAGACCACAGAAAACACCTTCAATGATCTGGCTATTATCCAGCTTCATGGATACTTCCATGTTCTTATACTTGAGGATCGTAGACATCGTTCCAGTGAAATAAGTAAGTTTACTACCTAAAGCTTTACTGCGCTTGTTCACGAGATTAACGACTTCAGCTCCAATCCCCAGATTAGAGACGTTAATAAAATAACGGCTGGTGTTATTCTGCTGATTCTGATGATAAATAATCTTGCCGATATCGATAGAGCGATAACACTCTCTCTTTAAGGCTCGGACAAACGTGTGAATATCATTTTCCGGTTTCAACGTCCGTATAAAGTCACTGCCAGTCCCATTACTCAGAACGGCTAGTTCAATATTATCGTCACAGATGCAATCATTAACAATAAGACCGTTAACCACTTCGTTAACCGTTCCATCTCCACCAACAGCAATTATTTTGCGATAACCTTTAGCTATTGCTTCTCGAGTCAGAAAGGTTCCTTTCCCATACCCTGAAGTATAGGCAAATTCAACATGGATTGCTGAATTTTGAAGAATATCATGGAACATCGGCCATTTATCTTTCGTTTTTCCATTAGCAGAACTGGGATTGACGATGGCAAACCAGTTTTCTCTTGTTGGCATACACTACTCCTTTAAGTAGTTAATTATTTGTGTTATTAAAAGTATATCAGTTAAAATGATACAAAATTTTAATCACTTCGAAACCTAATCATTTCCAGTTGAGTCTGAACAGGATTAATATCATGACTCAACAGAAAGGTCCAAATACAATCGTTAATTTGGTTACTAATCAAAATGTCGTCGAGATGAACAGCGACTGATTTCAAAGCACTCTTGGCTCCTTCCATCGAAACCGCCCAGATATCAAGAAGGATTTTCCTATTCTGAATAATATATCCGGACTCACTTTCTGTTCTCAAATGATAAGACAACCGCTGATAATTCTTCAGAATTGGTTCTTCTCTCCGCCAGGAAAAAGGCATATTGACCTTAGCACGCGCCAGGAAGTACTTCTGATCTGTTACTTCCGAATAAGAGTACTTCAAGTAACACTCATCTTCTAATGTATTAAAGTTTTTGTGGGTTAAGTTGAAGTTTGTGAGTTCTTTATAATAACAAAAACCAAATAATTGATACACAGCGACCATGAAACTATCGTTCTTAACTTCCAACGTTACAGCACGAAGTCCTAATAAATCGCACGTCTTCACTTGATAATGCAATATAATTTTCGATAAACCCTTTCGGCGATAATGAGGTGCTATTCCCAGTGACGCGATCCAACCTCTGTCACCGTTTATCCCAACTAAAGAGAAGCCAATGATTCTTTGGTCATACGTAATACCGACCGAATGGCGTAATGAAATCTTATTAATTAATATGTACGCTTTTAGGTGCTCTACCGTAAAAGGAGATGTAGTTTGATGTGGATCATTGGTTCGCCAACATTGATTCCAAATATCGGTTAGATCATTAATATTAACATTTTCCAGATCAATAACATTAAACATAAGACCTTCTTGATTCACATAATACATTTATCGACTTCATTTTATTATGGTTTGATCTGCTTGACCAGTTTTTCCTTCTATTTTTTTATAAAAATAAAAAACAAGGACATTTCCGCACGAAAGTCCTTGTTTTGACTTATAAACAATTTAGAAAATAACGCCAAGAGCAATAAGAATCAGAACAGCAATCGCAATGATACCAGCACCTACACCATTATAACCGTATCCGTATGCGTGCATTGTTAATCAATCCCCTTTCTTAACTCAAAGTTTGTATTAACAGCGAACGATCAACTAGAATACGATGCCAAGAGCGATGAGTAAGAGAATAATAACGACAACGATAGAAATTCCGCATAGACAATTGGAACCCAAACCAGAAGTTGTAGCAAAAGCCATTGATAATCCCCTCCATCAATTATTACCATTATTTGGTTATTATTGTTATATCTTATGCCCAAAGAGTGCAAACGTTACAGCATCGGTAAAATTATCCACTTCTTAAGTTTGTTATACAGGATAGCTTCAGTTATTGACAACATATATACAACAATATTGCTTTAATCGACAGGTTTTTTTAAATTGTTCTCATCATCAAGAAAACAGCTTTTAACTTCTGTTTATTTCTTACTAAACTTCAGATAAGCCAACCAGGCGATAACCATAATGATTGCTAAGGGTATAGCATAACCGATAAAGACAATCACGTAATTGATGGAATTCCAGATAAAACTTACCGTCTTGATAACTGCATTCTTAGCAGCTTGGATCGTACTTGTCAATGACACAGGCTGCCAGGGGTCATTGACCCTGAGATTGCTTTGGTTTGGATAGATATTCATCCGAATTTCGGAGTACTGTACCCGGTTATCCCAATATTTTAATTGTCCTTTTAAGCTTTCCATTTCCCTGCGGACATTGGCCAGAGAGTCCTCAATTCTAAGGATATCCTCTACCGTTTTGGCTTGTTGCAAAATTTCTAGATAACGTTTTTCTTGTGCTTCCCATGATCTTAATCGGGTCTCTACATCGAAATATTGCCTGGAAACATCATCGGTGAAAAGATGTTCACTAGCTACAGTGCCAAATGCCGACAAGTCACCTCTAAAGCTTTCATACTGAGCAACCGGGATTCTCAGTGACAGAAATGCGTTGGTGTGATTCTCTTCGTTATTCTGTCGAGACTCAGCAATATATCCGCCTAATGATCTTACTTTTTCTTCTACAGATTTAACCGTTGCCGGCACATTATCAGTCTTCAGAGATACATCCAAAACATAGATGATTTTGGGGTCAATTTTTTGCTCTACTGCTTCGACAGGAGAAGCACCAGCTATAGCATTCTCCTTAGTCAGAGCATTACGGCCATCCATTTCATAAGTGGAAGCTATTTGATCCATTATCTCCCCTTTTGCCAGGCTTTTGCTTGCAAAAGTAGGATTTGGTGTGGCGGGAGCCGGAGCATATCCATTGTCGCCGAAGCCTGCTTCCTGGCTGGCTGTATCAGAAGTCTTGGCTTTACTCAGCCCGAAAGGAGTGTTACTCCCCATCAGCATACCTGTCGATCCGAGATAAACAGCAAAGACAACGACCGCAGCAGCCGACAAGCCTTTCAGCGTGTTCTTTCGAAGAAGCTTTTCTTTGATCCTATTCCACTTGGATTTTCTATCCTCCTTGATGGTTTTCTCCCTACTAACCATCTCAGGCTTAGTCTGATCAACATTTAAAGTTGTTTGCTCTTCGGAATCTTCCAGGGTTTGGACCAGAGTTAATGAATTCTTATCAGCGGTTATTTTCTCCAGCGTTTTGTTTTTAACACGTTCTTTGAGGTTGTCATTTTGATGGATGTAAGCAAAGAATTCTTTTAAGCGCATCAAATCACCGTCTTCTTCCCACATGGCTGTAATTCTATCGTCTTTCATTAGCATTCACCTCCAGCCATTTCTGTCTTATAGATCGTACGAAAATTCTTCTTAGCCCGATATAACAGACTATCTACGGCTTGTTGAGTAATTCCAAGGATCGAGGCTGTTTCTGTAGAACTAAAACCCTCAATCAATCGAAGTTGAATAACAGCAACTTGTGGTTCGGTTAATTGAGCTAAGGTATGACTTACCGATAGTACAGTAGCAAGGTCATCACCATAGTCGTGGCTGCTTTGTGTGTTCTGCAATTCTTCTGATAACGGAATAATATTAATTTCTTTCCTGCTTCGATAAAAATCTGCAATATAGTTTGAAGCTATGCGAAGAGCCCAGCTTTTAAGTGAACTCCTCCCTTCAAAAGTAGAAATCGATTTCCATACTTTCGCCATGATCTCAGCCGTAACATCTTCGACCTCGGCAGAAGGGATACGCAGACAAACAAACCGAAAGACAGCAGGAAATAGCTCTTCGTATACTTCCTCGAATGAAACTTGTTTCACGTCCTGAGCCCCCCCTTTTGGACATCCGAAACCTATTATCTTTTAATTCATTAGACGTGAGATTAATGGAAATTCTGATTTATATAGTTTTATTTTTTTTAATAATAGCAAAAGTGAATACCCGTTTATTTTGAATAATTAATAAGTGTTTACCCCCTTATGATTATTTAAGAATAAGGCTTCATAAATCTATTCTGGTTAGATTTAGAAGCCTCGTCAAAGATTTCTTTAACTTTTCATAAGAAAGGTTGTGTTTTGGGTAATCTAGCTAATATTTTATAGTGTAATATGTTAGTTAGCCGTGAAAAGATTTTTGAGTATCCTAATTTGCAAGCTTATTTTTTAAATATGAAATACCCTAACAGCATAGAGGTTATTACGAGAAATGCTGGGTGCACCCATGGCAGGAAGAACATAATGACTAAGGCTACAATCCCGAAAATCCATGTAACTTTGCCAGTCATAGCTTTTTGTCCCATCTGAATGGCTGTTTGAGCTAGAAGTACGGCAACTACAGGTCTGACTCCTTTGAGCATGGCTTGCATTGCCGGAGCATCCGAATACTTCATAATCAGTCCACCTAAAAAGACAACAATTAGAGTTGTTGGTAGGAACACACCTATGAGAGCAACCAGCGCACCAAGCCAACCTTTAACCCGATAACCGATCATACCTGCTATCTTGGTGGCAATGGGTGCAGGAAGTGAATTAGCAATAGCTAAAACGTCTGCAAATTCTTCATTATTAAGCCATTTATATTTATTTACTACTTCAGCCTGAATGAGTGGAATTGCTGCCGGACCGCCACCAAAGCTGAAATTACTGGCTCTGAAAAAACCAATGAATAAATCCCAAAATGTTTTCATCTTTTCTACCTCATCTTCTTATACTTTAAAAAATAAAATAACCGACTGCCATAGAAAGAACGATTAACAAGGCAGGGTGCACTTTGATAAAGTACAAGGCAGCAGCTGCCACAGCGGCGATCGCAATGGTCAAGTAGTCTGTCGGTGCTTGAATCTGAAATGCACTGACCCCCATGTCAAAGGCAACTACGACAAGGAGAGCGGTTACGATCGGACGGACGCCTTTGAGCATGGATTTTAAAGCCATGGAATTAGCATACTTGGTCAATAACGTTCCTAAAAAAATAAGAATAAGTACAGTTGGTAATACGGTTGCTATTAAAGCAACAATAACACCTGGCCATGAGGCCACTTGATAGCCAATATAAGTTGCAATTTTGGTTGCAATAGGGCCTGGTAAGGCATTAGCGACTGCTATAGCATCTGTAAACTGAGAATCTGTCATCCAATGATAGTTATCAACTGCTTCAGCCTGAATTAAAGGAATAATTGCGGGTCCGCCCCCAAAGCCTAAATTGCTCGCCCGAAAAAATCCGATAAATAAGTTCCATAATTCGGTCACATTACCTTCCACCTTTCCTCTTAGGTATTAACCGATTATTTTTGTACAAACATAATAATTATATCAAAAGTAAAGTTCCTTTTAAACTGATAAGCTCTAAGAATGGTCATTGACCACTTTTTTCATTTTCCTCTTAGCTCTGAATAATGATACAGAATTATAAAGAATGTCAGCATGCGTATCTTCCCCGTCTTCATTCCACTCGGACAAGATGATATCCTGGTTATGGCAAACTTGAAAACCGGCAGGCTTGGTCAGAATATGTCCTTTCCCGCCGGAAGAAGTCGTTAATTCCAAGGGATAATCTAACGAAGTAGCCAAAGGCATCTTACCTGTTAGCATAAAATAATCATTCTCGAGAATGGGGTCATTACAATCTCCTTTCATTTTTATGATGTCTGACATAACCTTGCCGGACAAATCTTTTAGTACGCTGATCCTGAAGCTGACTACCGGTTCAAGCAGCAAATTGCAGTTATTTTCAAGAGCTTGTTGGATTGCTCTGATCGTAGCGATTCGGAAATCTCCGCCATGTGTATGTTCCAGGTGATGCTTACCAGCTATCAACTTTACTTTGACGTCAAGGACTGGATTTCCGATTAGGCTTCCATGGTTTAAAGCTTCAGGAATGGCTTTTTCAATAGCCTTTTGGTATTGGCTGGGAAGTTCATCTGTAGAGACAGCAGAAATAAAAATATTCCCTTGCCCCCGTTGATTGGGTTCCAATTCCACTTCTACTTCGGCATAATGTTTTTTGGGTTCAAAGTGACAAAAACCTCTACTGGTTTGGGAAACTGTTTCAAAATACTTGACGATCGGTTTCGATAAAGTAACCTTGATGCCAAAGCGAGCCTGTATCATTTCTTCTAAGACTTCCATGTGGATCTGGCCCATGATATTGATATACATCTCTTTCGTTTCCGGATCCCATTCATATGCCAGAAGCGGGTCTTCATCGTTGAGAGCAAGTAAAGCTTTATGCAGTTGTGGCCATTCTAAAGCGTTAAAAGGAGTGACTTTTGTTTGTAACAATCTCTGAACCTGTGTTTCGTCTAAGGTAAGAGCCTCACTTCCGAGTACATCTCCAGCTGATATATCATTTAAACCAGACAGTATTCCAATATCACCGGCGGATAATTGTTCAACAACACACTGCTTATTACCGATGATGGTTTTGATCTGAGCTATTTTACATTCTTCCTGTTGATGATTGATCACACTGTCCCTGACATTAACGACACCGCTTAGTACCTTGGCGTAAGCGAGTCTGCCCAGCTTGTCATCATTTCTGACCTTAAACACTTTAATTGATGCTTGACCCGAGTTTTCTTCGGCAGAGCGGTCTGAAGCAGGCATGAAATTCACGATACACTCGAGCAAGTTGGATACTCCCTGCCCCGTTTTAGCTGAGCCATAGAGAACAGGATAAAATCGGCAGAAATTTATGGTCTTACGGACAGAGTTCAGGAGATCTGAAGCGGTTATCGGCGAATCAACAAGATATCGATGCAGGAGTTCATCATCTCGATCAGCGAGGAACTCAATGAGTTCCGCTTTTGGGGAAGACCAATCAGAGAAGTATTCATCTATTAACAAGTGGACATCAGGTGTAAAGGTTTCGGATATTTGTTTAAAGATACCAGAAAGGTCTGCGTCAAGGTGATCGGCCTTATTGATAAAGAACAGGGCTGGGATTTTCTTGGCTTGGACTAGTTCCCAGATCAGTTCAGTATGCTGCTGAATACCATCCAAAGCTGAGATGATTATGACAACAGTGTCTGCGACACTTAAAGATCTCTCTAATTCCGATACAAAATCGACATGCCCCGGAGTATCAATCAGGTTAATCTTAACATCCTTCCAATTAACTGACGCATATTCAGAAAAGATGGTAATTCCTCTTCGAATCTCGATCGGTGAGCTATCAAAATATGAGGAACCCTCGTCAACCCGGCCGATTTTTCGGACCGCTCCGGTTTGAAACAGGATTTGTTCAGCCAGTGAGGTTTTGCCAGCATCTACATGCGCGGCAAAACAGATATTACGTAAATTACATATATTACGATTACGATCCATGATGAACCTCTTTTCAAAATTAAAGTAATGCATTTGTTTCATATGATCTGAAAATAAATGGCTTACTAAGATCATGATTACATAATTCAAATTGACGTGGAAAAAATAGAGTTATACTCAAAATATAAGGATGTGTATCATTCATGGAAAGAAGAACAAAAGATCATATTATTACTGGTGTTAAATGCAACGTTAATTCCTGTAAGTATTGGGAAAAAGGCAATCATTGTACAGCTGGGGAGATCGAAATCAACCCGCCGAACTCCTATAGTTCCGAGATGACAGATTGCAGTACGTTTGAGCCCAGAAACTACTTCGATTGATGGGGGTATTAACAGTGGCTGTGAAGAGGGATTTTTAATACTGAAGATGCCCTTTCTTGATAAGCCATGCTGTTAGAATATTGACCGCGAAGTGACAGATGATCGGAACCCAGATGGTTTGAGATATCAAATAGGTAAAACCCAGAATGAGTCCCATTAAAAAGACTTCAAGCAGGAGAAATATCTTTTTCAAATATCTGAAATGGATGAGGGTGAAGAGAATACTCGCAATCCAGATCCCGGTATGCGTTTGGATAAGACCACGAAATAGCCATTCTTCGGCCAAAGAACCAAAAAGAAAGATTGCCGAAAGCTCAGGTAAGGAAAAGGTATTGATCAGGAGAATATTGATTTCGTCCAGTAATCGATCACGAGTGACATAATGATGAAAGAATAATTGCAAAGCTAATAAGACCGTACTTCCACCAAGCAACGTAATGAAAATGTTTTCTCCATACCCTATTGGAACTAATTGACTCCATTTTGTGTCAGGAAATAAAAACCACCCAAGCAATAAACTGAGGATTACCAGGATGCCCTGGGAAAGAATAATATTAAGCAAAAGCATTCGCTTGGAAATTTCGATCATGAATGTTACTTCCCTCTTATTATTTCCTCAATCATAAAACTTAGTTGAAATTAAGTGGTCAGATTACTCCTAAAAATCAGCAATAGGGCCTGCCTTCATCAGAATAGCACTACATCTGTCCAAAACTTTAGCACAGACCAAAAAGAAGAAGGAATAACGAGTAAAATCCTTAATCCTGATCAAATAAACTATCTAATAGTCCTAAACTGATTAAAGCCAAGACCTTTAACCCATCTGCCAAGGCGTCTTCATCAATATTGAAACGCGGATGATGATGAGGATAGATAATCCCTTTCTCTTTGTTACCAGCCCCGATAAAAATGATTGCTCCGGGAACATGGTGAAGATAGGCAGAAAAATCCTCACCTCCCATCACTGGCCTCATCGGATGGATGAATGAAGCCCCTAAGGTCGTTTCCAATATGCCGGATATCTTCCTGACGATTATGTCATTATTAATAACCGGATCATAGCCTAACTCATATTGAAAGGTATAATCAGCATGATAAGCAGAACATATCCCTTTGATCAGGTTTTCCATAATATCTGGTAAGGCTCTTCTCGTTTCTGGATTAAAGGTTCGGGCTGTCCCCTTCATAGATACTTTTTCAGGGATAACATTATAAGCTGTCCCTCCGCCTTCAATGCCTGTAATAGAAAGAACAAGGGGATCTATGGGATTACTATTTCTGGATACGATTGTTTGTAAGGCCGTTATCACATTGGCACTGACCACGATGGGGTCGATTACTTCCTCCGGCATAGCAGCATGCCCGCCTTTACCTTTTATCACAATATTAAAGTTATCTGGTGCAGCCATCAAGGGACCTGAGGCAAGACCAACCTTACCCAGATCTAAAGTTGCCCATAAATGGATAGCAAAGATCATATCTACCCCATCCAGTATACCACTGGCGACAAGTTCGCGTGCACCACCGGGATGAATCTCTTCGGCGTGTTGAAAGATAAAACGAATCTCACCTTGGATTTTATCTTTGAACTGGGCTAAGATTTTTACGGCACCAAGCAGCATGGCCACATGTCCGTCGTGACCACAGGCATGCATGATTCCACTCTGGTTTGACCTATACGCAATTTCATTTTCTTCTTGCAAAGCAAGAGCATCCATATCACTTCGGATAGCCAGAACTTTCCCCTCTTTGGATCCCTTAAGAACTGCCAGCACACTCGTAGGAGTGGGTCTGCTCACAACAATCTCCGGATTTGTCTTAAGGATATTAAATATCATATCAGAGGTCATAAACTCATTAAAAGATAATTCGGGGTTTTGATGAATTGTCTGCCTCAACGTAATGACTTCGTCACGCAATTCAGCAACCATTTCCTCTACGGTGTTAATACGATCTAATTCGTGCATTTAACCAGCTCCCTATATGGTATATCCAAGTAGTATTCTCTCTTTAATGATGAAATCCTTGAAACAAACAGGATTTATTACTCCAGAGTCTCAAAATATATCGACAGTCGCCAAAGATTTACTGATTGAATACAGAATTCTTTTCCAATAATGATTGCATTCTTCTATTTTTTTGTTAATATATAAATATGTTATATGGAACAACGGACAAAGACGTCCTCGAGTTATGACTCGGGGACTTTTTGTATATATAGGCAATGGCGCCTTGGTTCTTTTCAAACCAGGGCGTGTTTGTTTTTTAAGGAGGGATTGGATGGAATATGATAAGCAACTTGAGGCGATAATAATTATTTTTTATTGAAGAAGGAGTTGTTAAAACATGAAAACTAAAATCATTTTACTCATTGCCATTTTATCTATTTTAATGATACCAACATTGGCTTTTGCTGATGGCCCTACACCTGAGAGTAATGAGATTGCCATCAATACGGTATGGGTACTTTTGGCAGCTTTTCTGGTTTTCTTCATGCAAGCTGGATTTGCTATGGTTGAAGCAGGGTTTACCAGAGCTAAAAATGCCGGAAACATTATTATGAAAAATCTAATGGATTTTTCTGTTGGAACAGTTGTATATTGGCTATTTGGATTTTCCTTGATGTTCGGCGTCAGCTATTTGGGTTTCTTTGGTACAACCGGATTCGCCATGTCTGATACGTTTGAGCATTTAGGGCTTTCTATTCCGATATGGGCCTTCCTCATCTTTCAAACTGTATTTGCTGCCACTGCAGCTACCATCGTATCGGGTGCTATGGCAGAAAGAACCAAGTTCAGTTCATATCTCATCTATAGTTTGGTAATCAGCGCTGTCATTTATCCGGTCGTAGGTCATTGGATCTGGGGCGGTGGCTGGCTCTTTGAAAGAGGCATGATTGACTTTGCCGGTTCTACTGTAGTCCATTCCGTCGGAGGCTGGGCAGCCTTGATTGGAGCATTATTGATTGGACCTCGCGTCGGAAAATATACCAAAGAAGGCAAAGCCAATGCTATTCCTGGTCATAATATCACATTAGGAGCCTTGGGTGTCTTTATTCTTTGGTTTGGTTGGTTTGGCTTCAACCCTGGCAGTACCTTATCCGGTACGACACCAGACATTGCACTGATTGCAGTTAACACCAATATTGCAGCAGCTTGCGGTGCAATTATTGCGATGGTTGTTACCTGGGTCAAATACAAAAAACCCGATGTATCCTTAACTCTGAATGGTGCTTTAGCAGGTTTGGTAGCCATTACAGCAGGCTGTGCCACAGTCAATCCTATAGGTGCGTCGGTGATCGGATTATTAGCCGGTTTAGTGGTGGTAGTCTCCGTTGAGTTTATTGATAAAGTCCTTCGTATAGACGATCCTGTCGGTGCAATTTCAGTGCACGGCGTATGTGGAGCATTTGGTACAGCCATGGTGGGTCTCCTGGCGGTGGATGGCGGCTTATTCTATGGCGGTGGTGTATCGCTCCTAGTCACTCAGTTAATCGGTATTGCTGCAGTCTTTCTCTGGACTGGTGCCACTTCCCTCATTCTTTTCGGAGCCATTAAATATACGGTTGGTCTGAGAGTAACTGAAGCTGAAGAGGAAATCGGACTTGATATCGGTGAACATGGTATGGAAGCTTATCCTGGATTCCAGATGAGAAGCCATAATGTAAACTGGTAATACTCTCATATTTGTTATGATCAGGTAAGGCTCCGCTATCTTAATGTAGGATGAGATTTAAGTTAAAAAAATAAAGGTATAAAATATTTCAAAGAGGTGTGTATGATGAAAAAGTTAGAGTGTATTATTCGTCCGGCTAAACTTGAAGAGGTTAAAGAAGCACTTGGTAAATTTGGAGTCAAAGGAATGACCGTTACCAATGTCATCGGCTGCGGACTACAGCAAGGTAAGACGGAAGTTTATCGCGGCAATACCTATACCATCAATTTACTGCCAAAGGTCAAAGTAGAAATCGTGGTTCCAGATGAATCCGTGGAAAAGGCCATTGATATTATTGTTAAAACAGCCCGGACCGGTGATATCGGCGACGGCAAAATCTTTGTCTACGATATGCTCGATGCGGTAAGGATTCGCACCGGTGAAGCCGGAGAAAGTGCCGTATAATGTCTTCTTCGTATCCCAATAAAGTTAATTACCATTGAACTATAATGAACTTATCTGTAGGATGTGAGAACGAGATCTTATATTAAACTTACTGAGCTTATTAGTTCTGAAAATGAATCAGGTATACATTTAGAATAAAAGAAAGGCCAAGATGTTAATGTCATGGCCTTTCTTTTATTCTTTTCATTTGGTTAACACGCCTATTTTTGAAGTTGAGCTTTAATTAAGCTTCAAGTCTCTATCGATTATCCTCCACCATAGACTCCACAGCAGCTAAGATATTTTGCCCTGTTGCCGTGATCTGTTCACTGGATCTTAATGATTCGGCGATTGCCATACTGACTTCGTTCATTTTCTTTTCCAGTTCAGTCGAGATCTCCGCAATGTTTTTGATTAAGGTGAGCATGACATTCTCATCATTCATGGTAGATTTGACAACTTGTTCGGATTGATCAGCCAGTTTCTGAACTTCCTGAGCGACCACAGCAAATCCTCTTCCATGTTCCCCTGCTCTTGCAGCCTCAATCGCGGCATTTAGGGAGAGTAAATTGGTTTGGTTAGCAATGTCGACAATTTGATTTGAAGCTTTAACAAAGTTATTGAGTTTGACTTCCATTTGCTTGACACTATCCTTAAGATGAACTGCTGTCTGCACAGTTTTTTCTGCTTGGGTCGTGATATCCATTAAGGTAGAGGCACTTTCTTCGTTGGACTGAGCGAGTTCGGTGAGCGAATTCTTGATATGGTTTACATTTTCTTTCAATTCGTTGGCCTTTCTTAGTCGCTCATCACTGAGTTGTTCGATCTCTTTCAGCATGGTATTGATTTCAGTATTCTTAACTGTCTCTGACAAAACTTTATTTCGTTGATAATCCATGCAGTTTTCCGGAATATTAAGTCCATTATAGACATCAATAGCCATATCTTCGCAGGTATGGCAACCACAAGCAGTACAGTTAATATTACGAGAGGCTTCATCATTTTTTAAAAGATTCATAAAGATTTGTTCAATTTCAGCCTTGGTTGGGATGGTTTTAGGTTTGATTGCTTTGGACTTGTCATATTGCCTGAAGAAGTCTTTAAGGTTTAATTCTTTATCAAATTTTTCTCCTACCCATTTAAACTTCTTATTAAAATGTCCTTTTGTTCCTGCTTTAATCTTATCTTTTTTCATTTTATTAAATTTATAGTCAATATCGTCAAGTACGTTATGTGATACACAAGCCGCCGAACCAATATTACAGCCATGCAGACAGTTTAAGGCATCGACAACAAGAGGGACAGGCTTATTATCCTTAATCCGATCTTTGTAAACACTTAAATAATCGTAAACAATTTCAACACCTTCAACTTGTTTGACCCAGGCACCATCAACAACCTCTTCGATATTTTCCTTAAGTCCGCCTGGTCGGCTATATAGGAAACCTAAGGAGCATGGATTATCATCAAAGTCTTTTTCTTCGTAAACACTGAGGTTAATCCCCTTAGCTGTGAGATATTCAGAAATATTTTTGTAAGTTACATTATAGGAGATTACTTCATTTGTTTTTTCCATTTCATTTTTCTTAGCAATACACGGTGATAAAAAAGCTAGCTTATTCTTATTGTCCAGATATTTCTTCAAATAGATGGCCGTACACATCATGGGGCTGTGAACAGGAGAAAGTTTATCGATAATTTCAGGCTTGAATTTTTCTATGTAACTGACAATGGCCGGACATGGTTGAGCAACTACAGTCGAGAGGTTTTCTTCTTTGATAGCTTTTAAATATGCCCATGTCGTAATATCCGCTCCAAAAGATACATCATAAACGGCATTGACACCAATGGATTTAAGATAAGCGAATAGTCTTTTATAATTAGTGAAATTAGCCCTTACTGCGGGAGCAGCGATAACGGTGATTTTAGTCCCATTCCTTAAATCAGCGAAGAATCGATCCGTATCATCGATATATGTCCTGGCATCATGATCACAAACCTCTAAACATTTTCCACAGTTGATACACCACTCACTATTGACTCTTACTTTAATCTTTTGTTCTTCATTGTTGTAGGCAATATTGGCGTTAACAGGACAGTGTCGGATACATTTGTTACAACCTTGACATTTCGCCTCATCTGTAATAATCAGGTTTGTATTTCCAACCACCATGGACTCCCCTCCCCAAAGTAGAAATATTTGGACAGTAAATTTTCTAAGTTGATTCTATCATATTCTACTAAAATTTACACATTTTTTTGTAATCTTCAATTTTTTCCGAAATAAGTCAAAGATTAATGATAAATATGATAATTCTCTTTATTTCCATTTTTGGTTATAACTTGGCTCAAAGCAAACAATTACCTGAGTAATATTAATTTTATGACAGATAATAATATTGACTCCCAAAATAAAACTTTAATACAAGGAGGGAAATGACGTGGCTGGAGAAAGAAACTCAAATCAACCTGCAGTTCAAGGCGCAGCTAAAGGATTGGATCAACTCAAATACGAGATTGCCAACGAATTAGGCGCTACTCTCGGTGGGGACCGCACTTCCCGTGAAAACGGTACTGTTGGCGGTTATATGACTAAACGCATGGTTCAGTTTGCTGAGCAGCAGCTGAAAAGCGGCCAGAGAATCTAACCCCTATTAAAA
>CAYZDF010000021.1:0-42782 GCA_964477085.1 uncultured Gracilibacteraceae bacterium
CACAAGATTCTGGAGGTCTCGCCTTCGGAAATCAAATATTATGAAATTGACTCAAACAAAAAATAAATATTAAATTCCTGATTATCGGTTTCATATGATCACCTCTTCAGAAAAGATGTTATACCAATATCTACCTTACTCCTTACTCCCCATCTTGCAATGTCCGGAAATGAGATCTAGGACTAACAGCCTATTAAAGAAGAACTAATTTAGTATTATAATTCTTCAATTACCATAATAATCCTGCTTTATTTTTCGAAATATTTTTAATATTTTATTGTTATATGTAAAATAAACCAACATTTCTTGTCAAATGTTGGTTTATTGATATTATTGTAGTATTTCGACACTCATTTTTAGTCTATTAAGTATTGAGATAGGACATGAAGAAATTTTGTAACTTGAATGGGTTTAGTAACATATTCCGAAAAACCGGCTTTTAAGCATTTTTCAATATCTTTAGGCATAGCATTGGCACTAATGGCGATGACCGGTATATTTTTGGTTTCTTCATATAAGGATAATCTTTTGAGGACTTCAAATCCATCAATTCCCGGAAGGTTTATATCCATCAGGATGAGATGGGGCTGATGGGCTCTGGCTAAGTCGATACCTAACTCTCCTGTAGCGGCAAAAATCATTGTAATATTCGAACAGTGGCTTAAGATCCCTGCGACCAAATTAAGATTAGCCGGGTTATCCTCTACATACACTACTTTCCGGGAACTATCACACCCTTTTTGATGCATGTCGTTTGGCAACAGCTTTGAGGAGGGCATAAACCGTGGATCTTTTTCAACTGAAGGTATGTCTATCCAGAAATGACTGCCGACATTTTCCTCACTCTCTACCCCAATCTTGCCGTGCATCAGTTCCACCAGCTGTTTGGCGACGGACAGTCCAATCCCTGTTCCTTCGACTAGATTACTGGTTGTTTTCAATCGACTAAATGGATTGAAAATGTTTTCAAATTCAGAATCAGGTATACCATACCCTTTATCAACCACATTAAACCGTATAAAGCCACCTTTTTTCTCACAGTTTAAGATCACTTCGCCATTTTCACGGTTATATTTAATTGCATTCGAAATAATATTAAGCAAAACCTGTTTGAGCCGGGTTCGATCCGCTGCAACGAATTCCTGAATACATTCTATGGAGATTACCGTCATCTTAATTTGGTTCTTTTCAGCCAAAGGCCTCATCAATGATGTGGTTTCTTCCATGAGCGGAGCTATTTCTACAGGCTCGATCGATATCGTTAATTTTCCTGATTCAATCTTTGCTAAATCGAGCACTTCATTAATTAATACCAATAAGTGATTGCCCGCTTTCAGTATTTCTTTAACGCTTTCTTTTTGGGATTGATTCAAAGGTGAAGTCGGATCAATTTCTAATAATTGAGCAAATCCTAAAACAGCATTTAATGGAGTCCGCAGTTCATGGCTCATATTCGATAAAAATTCCGATTTTGCTTTACTTGCTTTTTCAGCCTCTTCCTTGGCAGTAATCAGAGAATTTTCCATCACGATTCTCTCAGTTATATCCCTTGCCGAAACAGAAGCCGTTCTGTCCTCATTCGCAATCCGGGCTATCCGTGCTTGGAACCAGCGCATTCCCTTTGGCACAGCCAAAGAGTATTCTATCGTTTCCGCTTCTCCGCTTTGAATTACTCTTCGAATCACAGTGCTATGTATTTCAGCAATCTCCTGCTCCATCACATCATAGACTGAAGATCCGATCACCTTGTCCGCCGGAATGTGCAGGATGCTGTAATCATTGGCCCAAATATTCTGAAAGACGCCGTTTTCATCTACTTCCAAAATAACGTCATCGATAGAACTGACCAGAGCCAGCAGATCGGTTTCTTTCTTCTTCAAAGCTGATTGTGTTGCCAGCAAGCTTTCATTTGTACTTCCCAGCTCTTTCCCCATATTGACTAAAAGCGAGGCTGATTCCTGCAGCTCTTTAACATGAAAGCTTGGTTCTTGCTGATAATACTGGCCTTCCCCAATTTTTTTCACCATGTGATTAATTGCGAGCAAAGGCTGGGAAATGCTCTTGCTCATGGTAAATGAGCGACGATAAAGAACAAATAAGAAAATGCAATAAAATAAGATCAGCCCCGCTATCATGTATGTTCCAATACGGAATAATTCGGCACTCATCTGGTTTACCTTCGAATAAATATTCTGCTCTGTGACCAAAATAAGCAGTTTCCAACCCGTTTCAGGAACCGTCGACCAGGATATTACCTGCGGGACCCCTCCAAGGGTGACGGGAACAAAGCCAGTTTTATTCGTCTGTATCTGCTTGGCTACGTCCGTTAGTTCCTGGCGTTTATACAGATTAAACTGGTCCGGTTTAAACGTATTCTTGGTAATGGCTTCACTATAATGGTGGTCGGTCAGTTCCGACAAACCCCAATCCTTTTCGCCTGACTCAGGCAGGGCGAGAATCATTCCGTCTCTACCTACCAAAACGCCATAACCGTGCCAGGGTATGTCTAATTTTAAAATTTGATTGGTAATGGTATTAACCGTAACATCAATACCAACCACTCCTTCCAGGAAATCCCCGGTATATACTGGAGCAATAGCCGAAGCCATCCAGCCGTGTCCGGCCGGATCAAGGTAAGCCTCCGTCCACTTCACTTCTCGCTGTGGATTATGCACATCATCAGCCTCATAATAAAAATTAAATGTAGGGATATTCATTAAGGGGGCGTACTGGGAAATCACGTCAAAGTAGGGGTAAATAATATTCAGAGAATCATACGTATTAAGGTAGATAGAAGCAGCCAGTGGCTGAGAGTGCAAAATGTCTTTCATCAGTTCCTGCGTCTCTAAAACTTTGGTGACTTTTTCCCGTTCATCAGCTCCGATCGGAATGATCCCGCTGAAGAAAATTGCTGCTCCTCCTTCTTCCTTGTCCTTGGTTGTATAGTAGACTCCTTCCGGAGAATAAGCCAGCCTCTTCTCATCATCAGAACTCATTGCGGCCGGTGTCTGCAGCGCTTTAGCCGTTTGCTCCGCGTACATAGCCGTCGTATTGGCAATACTTTTTAGCTGTTCTTGAATCACGGATGATTCACGTCTCGCTATTTCCTGTAATTCGATCTGTACTTCTTCCTTTAGAAGATTGACCATTTCCTGTTGAGACCAATTACTGGTGAAAAAATAAATGGCAATAAAAACTAATTCCACTAAAACCAGCGGAATTAGAGCAGTCTTCAAATATGAATGCCAAATCCATTTAAATAAGGAAGCAGGTCTTTTTTTCTCTTGACCGTTCATTATTCTACTCCTTTATTCATATTTATTGATATAATTAATCACCAGTATCACAATACTAAGAAACCGAGATAATATCGACCAGTTTTCATATTCTTACTCCAGATTATCTTCCTTATCATTAAATAAATATGGTACGATTCTTGAGAAAGCTTCTACGATATCCGGATCAAAAGCAGTACCACTCCCTCTTCTGATTTCCACGATCGCGTCTTCTATGGTCCAAGCTTCTTTGTAAGGTCTCTCTGAGATAAGAGCATCAAAAAGGTCACAAATTGCAGTAATTCTTCCGACTAATGGAATCTCCTTACCTTTCAAGCCTCTGGGATACCCGCTGCCATCCCATTTTTCGTGGTGGGTTAACGCTATTATTTCCGCCATATTAATCAGCTCATAGGTACTGCCGGTAAGAATCTGGGCTCCTTTAGTAGTATGAGTCTTCATAATCTCCCATTCATCCGGATCGAGCTTGCCTGGTTTAAATAGAATTTTATCACTGATACCTATTTTTCCGATATCGTGCATCGTACAGGCATGTGAAAGCAATTGACATTCTTTTTTGGGAAGGCCAACTTCTTCAGCTAATTTGTAGGCATAGTTGCCTATTCGTAAGACATGATCACTGGTGTCATGATCCCGAAACTCTACTGCCCGAACCAGTCGATGGAGCAGTTCAAGCTGCAGATCCTGTAGTTCCTTCGTTCTTTCTTGTACTTTTTCTTCTAGTTCCAGATTGTATCTTTTGACCTGATTATGTAATAAACGAATCTCTAACATATTTTGGATCCGCATCATAACTTCAGTATGATCAAAAGGTTTGCCGATAAAATCTTTGGCACCCAGTTCTAGCCCTTTTATACGGTGTTCATGATCATCCTGGGCGGTAATCATGATTACCGGCAGGTAATCCTCCCCTTTGACATTATTTAACAGCTCCATTACCTCAAATCCATCTAAATAAGGCATCCTATAATCTAACAGCAAGAGATCCGGTTGATAATCGTTATACAAAGCAACAACATCTCTTGAATCAAAGAGAGCTTTGATATTCGTAAATCCATACACTCGCAATAATTTTTCCAAAAGTAGGCTGTTACTTTCCTGATCATCTACGATCAATAGCTTAGCATCTCTAATGTCCTTTTTAATGATCTACACCTTCTTTTAGTTATGATCATTGTTCTTAAACTTCTCAAGCATCTTCTTGAGAAAGCGAATTTTAAGCATATTGCGAATCCTTCTTCCTTTAATTATAATTATTCGCTGTTAAGAGACAATTTCCCTTTGATATATCTAAAAATTATTATTTATTTCTAGACCAATTGTAATTAAGACAATTATCTCCAAAGGATACTATAATTTGTTGATATTCGAATTATCCGACAGTTTTCTAATCTAACTGTACTGTACGGAGTAATATCAAAGAACCCAACAGCTACAACCTTGTAACTGCTGGGTTCTTTATTCCGCAAAAGTCAACCTATAAGCCGAGTTTTGTACCTCTATGAGGTGATGATCATCTATCTGGGACTGTCGTTACCGACAGCCTCTAGCGACCTTACCCGGGAACAGAGCGGGCAGCTCCATCGTTCCTCTATTTGGTCTTGCTCCAGGTGGGGTTTGCAGGGCCAGCCAGTTACCTGACTGCCGGTGAGCTCTTACCTCGCCTTTCCACCCTTACCGCTAAAATAGCGGCGGTATATCTCTGTTGCACTTTCCTTGGGGTTACCCCCACCGGGAATTACCCGGCACCCTGCCCTATGGAGCTCGGACTTTCCTCAGAGACGACCTTTCGGTACTTGTCCCCGCGATCATCCGGTTAACTTCGCCACACAATCTTACTAGATAAATGTCAATTGGTCAAACAAATAATCAAGGAATTTGTTTAACACCGCGCCAAATTTCAGCGCGTAAATAGCATATCACGCTAAAAAATAAAATCAAGCAACATTTTTTTACAATAAATCCATCTTTTTAACTAAAAATCTAATAATTATTTTAATTATAGTTATTCACAAAATGTGGATAACTTGTGGATAAAATAAGTGCCCCTCTGTTTCTGTTATCAATTAGAATGTTAAGTTTTTGTTAAAAAAATCTGTATTATTTAGTATTTTCAAATTGTTGAAATTAATATTAACATGATGTTGATAACTTTATCCAAGACCGTTCCAAGGAATTTTATTTGTTGAACTCAGGACTAATTGAACGTCCTCAAATGTCTTATCACGTAGCAAATAATCAAAGAGTGACTGAATCATCGGTATTTCGCTAAGAAAATGGCCTAATTCTATGACAGCCATACCGCCTTCCATTGCATCTAGAACCCCGTGATAATCAATGTCACCCGTGATGAAAAGGTCTGCTCCCTTAAATAAGGCTTTCTGAACAAAGCTGCTGCCACTACCGTTAGCAATCGCCACTTTCTTTATTTTACGTTTAGGATCACCAGCTATTCGAATAGAAGAAAGATCATAATCGAAAGGGAAGATCTTTCTGGATGGATTATGAAAGGGTAAAATGTTTGTAAATTGTTTTGTTTGTTGGGTTATTGGGGGGTTGGTTTGTTTGTCTCTGGAAGATTCAGTTAGTTGTCTATTCATTGTTTGATCTGGAGCTATCACATTATTAGAAAGCATACTAAAGAATGCCTCAGATAAATCCCTCAATACCATGGTTTCTGGCAGATAACCGATCATACCGTAGCCTCTTTTTTTGCCACTATTTATAAGTGGGATCAGGTCATAAGCAGGCTCTTCATAGGGATGAGCTTTATGCAGAGCTTTTACTGCTCTTCCTAAAGACCGTTCGTCAACGATACTTTCCAATCGGATCTCGGATACGCGTGTCAGAGCCCCAATCTCACCGATTACGGGTTCAGATCCAGAGAGGGGTCTGAACATGCCTTCTCCTCTCGTCTGGTAGAAACAATCTGAGTAGTAGTCACTATGCTCGCCGTCCGTAATACCGGAGCCGACACCTTCAGCTGCCAGCGCTTGGCGAACTTGCTCCGCCTGTTCTTCAGGAACAAAGGTCACAATCTTCACAAGTTTTTCTGATGCCGTTACCTGGAGGAATTCTGTCTTTTCCAGTCCCAAAAGCTTGGCAAAGGTCTGACTGGATGACAGGATGGACTGATCAAGATTAGTGTGAGCTGCAAATAAGGATATTCCGTTGCGAAAGAGGGCTAAGGGCATCAATGCAGCCTGATTATCCGCTCTCAGGTTTTTGAGTGGTTTAAACATCAGCGGATGATGACAAACAACAAGATCGGCCTTCTCTTGAACCGCTTCTTCGATCACTTCCATCGTGACATCCAAGGAGAGCAGGATCTTGAAGACTTGCTGCGCACTGCTTCCGACAAGAAGTCCGGGATTGTCCCATTCTTCCGCCCAAGAACGGGGGGCCATTTTCTCAATAAATTGCTCTACCTGGCCTACTGAAACAGACATCGTATGATTACCTCCAAAACATTGATTTCATTACGGATTTGTTTGGCTTTACTCTCTACTTCTTCCCTTGCCGTACGTCGCATTTCTTCAGCTACTCTATGCAGTCTTTCTAATTCATCTTGCATAAGACATTTTAACAGGATATTACTCTGAGTCGTAATTATGGCACCAAAACTCCACACTAATTTATCAATTATAGTTTTTAAATTCTCTTCTTTATAGATTTCTTTCATCATAGGTTCTTCAATAAAGGTATTTTCTATGGGCGCGTCCTCACTTTTCAATTTTTTTAAGTTAGAACTAACATCAACAGGAAATAAGCTTTTATCTATAAACGCTTTTATCTTCTCGAGCAAACTGTTACTGGCATCTTCCACATCTTTTTCATCGAGTCCCTCTGTCCGGGTGAAATGAATAACAACATAGATCCTTCCTTCTTCTTCAACCAAGAGCTCCTCTTTAATTTTCCAACCCTTTTTCAGTAATTCTCTGCAAACTTTCCCTTCTGCTCCCTGGGGCTGTAAGACAAGTTCGTGAATATGTTCCATAACGTCCTGTCTCTCTGCGAGAATCTCGAGAATGGTGTTGCCACCCATGCCCGCGATAGCCAGGATGTTAACCTCCCGAGGGCGCAGAGGCTTCAAACCATCCCCTTTACGAACCTCAATATATGAATTCAAATCATAATTTCGGACAGTCTCGAGTGCAGAACGATAAGGACCTTCATGAACATCTACTCCTACCGCCCGCGATATGATTCCCTGCTGTACTAGGTAGACTGGAAGGTATGCGTGATCCGTCCCGATATCACCCAGATAACAACCTTTGGGTATCAACGATGCGATCGTTAGTAACCTCGGGCCTAAGTCTATCAAATTAGCACTCATGGTACCTCCATAATCGTCTGTTTACTAAGTCTCGAATTCTTCCCAAAGTTTTGTCCAGTTATTTCCTGTACTATATATTATTCTACCATATGTATTCTATTATTTTGCTCGATATGAATCAGCTTTTAGCCTAAAAAAACTTCGGTTAATAACCGAAGTTCCTATCATATTTTGATATTTATTTTCAGCATTGGTGGGCCCACCTGGGATCGAACCAGGGACCAACCGGTTATGAGCCGGCCGCTCTACCGCTGAGCTATAGGCCCAATAAAATGGCTCCCCGAGCTGGATTCGAACCAGCAACCTACCGGTTAACAGCCGGTTGCTCCACCGTTGAGCTATCGAGGAACGCCTGCGTCGTTTATTATACGGAATTATTTCGGCATGGTCAAGTGTTATTTAAAGATTTTTTCTATAAAAAATTATCACTAAAAATTAAACCACGTATAACAAATATAGTTTAGTCCTTTGTTTATTGCACTAGTTGTAGTGAAGCGATACAGGGTTTGCATATTATGACATGTTTAGATGGTCATTAGATATTTAGTATTTCGATCATTTCTAAAAAAGTATTTTAATACTATTGTATTTTGCACGCTTACACTAACAGAACATATTCTAAACTTTTAACGGTATATGCTCAATATTAAATTGTTTCCAGCTATTCCATTTGTTTTCTTAACTGTAATCACCTAAAAACATTGTTAGACTCTGGTTTTAGTCAGACTTTTAATTCTGCTGTAACAGTTTGTGTTAACCATATTTTTCTAGTCGAGATAGTCTTTGAGCTTTTTACTCCGGCTGGGATGCCTCAATTTACGCAGTGCCTTCGCTTCAATCTGTCTAATCCTTTCTCTGGTAACGCCAAATTCCTGCCCGACTTCTTCAAGCGTTCTTGTCCTGCCGTCATCAAGGCCAAAACGCAAGCGGAGTACCTTCTCTTCTCTTGGGGTAAGAGTTTCCAGAACTTCTTCCAATTGCTCTTTAAGCAGGATAAAAGACGCAGCTTCAGATGGCGCCGGTGCATCTTCGTCCGGAATAAAGTCACCGAGATGGGAATCTTCCTCTTCACCGATAGGAGTTTCCAGCGATACCGGTTCCTGAGCGATCTTTAAAATCTCCCTGACACGCTCTTCCGGGATTTCCATAACTTTAGCGGTCTCATCCGGAGTAGGATCTCTGCCGAGTTCCTGCAAGAGCTGTCTGTTAACACGGATCAGCTTATTAATCGTCTCCACCATATGCACGGGAATACGAATCGTTCTGGCCTGATCAGCGATAGCTCTGGTGATAGCCTGTCTGATCCACCACGTTGCATACGTACTGAATTTAAAGCCTTTACGGTAATCGAACTTTTCTACCGCTTTGATCAGACCAAGATTACCTTCCTGAATCAAATCTAAAAACAGCATTCCACGGCCAACGTAGCGTTTAGCGATACTGACGACAAGACGCAGATTTGCTTCGGCCAGACGGCGTTTGGCGATCTCATCTCCTGCTTCCATCTTTAAGGCCAGATTGATCTCTTCTTCAGCTGTCAGAAGCGGAACTCTGCCGATTTCTTTCAGATACATCCTGACAGGATCATCAATTCCCACTCCTTCTGGAATAGAAAGGTCGATGTCCGTTTCATTGGCAATCTCATCAGCAAGCTCCTTAGTTTCCTTGTCTATTTCAACATCGACGCTGTCATCCACAACATCAATGCCCAGACCACTGAGCTGATCATAGATCTCCTCGATTTGTTCCTCTGAAAGGTCAACTTTTTGCAAGGCGTTAGCAATCTCATCATAGGTGAGATTCCCTTTCGTTTTCCCCAGCTCAATCAGGTTGGTGACGTTTTCTTTTTTCTGTTCATCAACCATCATGGAATTTCCCCCTTCCAGCGGATAATTCGTAACAAATCCACCGGTGTTATTTTTCGCCACGTTTCAACCGCTCTCCTATCTCCTGGAGTACAGCCATTGCTCCAGCCATATCTCCGGATTTTTCTAATCTAATCATTCGGGCCTGTAAATCTTCTATGGTCTCTTTATTTTTACTAGAGAGAATGGAAGATATGCAATCCTTAAGAAGTACTTCGGATTTGGTAATATCAATATCTAATTGGTAAATTTCAGCTAGTCTTTTCTGAATCTGTTGATACCAAGAGTCATCATTTTCTGTATAGTCAAGGTTATTCTCAGGATAATTTTCAAAGATATACTGATGCTCCCGTAGTCGCCAAAAGTCAGTTGGCAGATCCTCTACCACTTTGGCCTTAAGGTGCGGGATCTCTAAAATAAGTCTCAAGATGATCTGTTCGGCACGGTAAACACCTAAAGGAACAAACGAATCCAAAGGGTAGTCAAATCCTGTCCCTTCTATAGTATTTCTTTTTTTTACATAAATATCCTGTTTTTGTGAAAAAAAATCTGGTTTACCTTTGTTTTCTCTGCTTTTCTTGTTTAGACTGTTGATTTCATCTTGTACCGCTTCTAAAGTCAGTCCTAATTCAAGACTTAAATACCGTTCATACCCTTCCCGTTCGACAGCACTCGAGGTTTTTAGGATATCCGGTGCTAACCGTTTGATTAGTTCGGCTTTATCCGGGATAGTTCTTAGCGGATTATCCCGAACAAGAATGTTGAATTTAAACTCGAAAAACGTCAAAGTATTGTCCAGCTTACGGCGAAATTCTTCCAGGGAGTGTTTTGCTAAGAACTCATCCGGATCTTTAGCATCTTCAAATGTCAGCACCTCCGCTTTCAGACCTTCTTCCAGAAGAATCTCTCCGGCTCTCAAAGCAGCCTGTAGTCCAGCATTATCGGAGTCATACCCGATGACAACCTTATTGGCATACTTCTTTAATATTTTAGCCTGATCTCTGGTAAGAGCAGTCCCCAGTGAAGCAACTGCATTGGTAAACCCTGCTTTTCTCACCGCAATGGTATCCATATACCCTTCAAGGAGTAAAGAATACCCTGCCTCCCGGATTCCTCGGTAAGCATAATGGATGCCGTATAAGTTACGGCCTTTATGAAAAAAAGTTGTCTCCGGCGAATTTAAATACTTTGGCAGGGAATCGTCAAGAACCCTGGCGCCAAAAGCGATCGGTGCCCCACGAATATCCAGAATAGTATAAATGATTCTCCCTCTGAAGCGATCATAAAAGCTTACACTTCCATCCTCTTCATTGACCTTACGGACAGCGAGACCGAATTCAACCAATTCTTCCGGTGTAACACCCTTGGCAGATAACTCTTTGAGTAAGCCATCCCAACGGTCTGGAGCGAATCCTAGCCGAAAATGCTTAATGAGTTCTTCATCAATCCCTCGGCCTTTTAGATATTCCAATCCTCGTCGTCCCTCAGGACGCTTGAGCAGGATATGATTAAAATAGCGTGTTGCCCACTCGTGAATCTCTTTGAAACGATTTCTTTTTTGCTCATTCTTTTTTTCCTGTGGGGAAAGTTCCTTTTCCGGAATCTCCAAACCCACTTTCTGAGCAACCACGCGGACAGCCTCGATAAAAGTCAGATTCTCCTTTTTCATCAGAAAAGAGAATACATTTCCCCCTGTCTGGCAACCAAAGCAGTAGAACATCTGCTTGTCAGGATTAACATTAAAACTTGGTGTCTTCTCAGAATGAAACGGACAAAGCCCTTGAAAGTTTTTGCCCGTACGTTTTAACACTACATGTTCGGATATAATATCAACGATATCAGCTAGTCGGCGCACTTCTTCAATAAATACTTCAGAAATACGGTTATCCATCTTAGCACGCCCTTTATTTACAAACACTCTATATTAAAATTAACTCTTGTGACAGGTCATTATCTTTTTCGATAAATTTTTTCATTTTCCTTCTAAAAAGAGTGTTAAATTTTTAAATGTTTTGATATGCTTAAAATTTAGGAGCTTATATTTCTCTTGGCAATTATTGCCTTACTAAATGTTATTCACGCGGTATGAAAAAATGCTTGAATGTACTTATGGCATAATTATCCGTAAGTCCCGCAATATAATCGGTTACCGCTCTCCGATGATCTCCCTGTGCCCATAGCAGATAATCTGACGGAAGAACCTCAGGGTGGTGCAAATAATAATCAAAAAGAATCTCCAAAATGAGCTTTCCTTTACTCCGTTCTTCTTTTAACTCATTGCAGAGATACACCTTCTCAAACATAAATGAGCGAAACTCTTTCATGGCCTCAATGACCTCTGCAGAAAGTAAGATCCTGTCTCTATTCTCTGAAGCTCTAATCATATCAATGACCATTGTGGTAATCATCTCACTGGTGCTTGTACCCATAATCTTCTGAACTCTGAGGGGAAGATCATCAGGAATTAATAACCCCGCCCTTAAAGCATCATCGTAATCATGACAAAGATAAGCAATACGGTCTCCGGTCTTAACCACCTGGCCTTCTAATGTCTTGGGAATACCCTCACCGGTGTGGTGAAGGATCCCATCGATGACCTCTTCAGTTAGGTTTATTCCCTCTCCATTCCCAGTGAGAATGGTAAAAATCCTGACAGATTGTTCATTATGCTCAAAATGACCCATAATAGAAGCCAAAGCCTCTTCTCCAACGTGACCGAAAGGGGTATGCCCGACATCATGCCCTAAAGCGATGGCTTCAATCAGGTCTTCATTCAGTTTAAGCCCTCTGCCGATGGTTCTGCAAATTTGAGCAACTTCAAGACTATGGGTCATTCGTGTTCGATAGTGGTCACCCGTCGGGGCAATATAGACTTGCGTTTTATGTTTCAAGCGCCGGAATGGCTTACTGTGCAAAATCCGGTCTCTGTCTCTCTGAAATTTCGTTCTGATCGTACACTCATCTTCGGGTCGCGCTCTTCGTGCTTCAGCACTTTTGGCAGCGTGAGATGATAGTCTTTGTTTTTCTTCTTCCTCAGTTCGTTCCCTGATAGTCTGGGACATATTGGTCTCCTGTGGTACCTTATTTGCATTGATACTCGTTATCAGACAAAGAGTTTAGAAATCCGCCTCATTGGGCGGAATAGTGAAGCATTTAATCTAACAATATTGTATATTCAACATAAATATCTAATTTCCTTTTTTTCAAGCTATAAATTGTAGCATACTATAGGGTATTTACAAAACACTGCAAATGCCCTATAGTACTACCATAGTCTAATTATTGCCAGAATAATCCTATTTATTCTGATTATCTTCATTTTCTTAATCTTTGAATACCTGGTATTATCTCATATACCTGTTAGGTTCTAGAGACAAGAACATCCTCTATCTGGTAAAATAGGAATGCTGTTTTTATTTTAGAATAGCTATTTAAGAGGTGAATTTTTTGTTTCATATTTTGGTGGTTGAAGACGATAAGAATACGCGCAAGCTAATAAGTAAGGTGCTCAATGCAAAAGGATATCTTCCATTTATCGCTGCAGATGCAGAAGAAGCTCTGAAGGTGATCGACCAGCAGCATATTGACCTTATGATAGTGGATATCATGATGCCAAATATGGACGGATACGAACTGACAAAAGAACTACGGGACTGTAATTATAAGCTGCCCATTTTGATGGTAACCGCCAAACAAATGCCGGAGGACAAGCGGCGGGGTTTTCTTGTGGGAACCGACGATTATATGACAAAACCCTTTGACGAAGAGGAAATGCTCTTGCGCGTCAAAGCGCTGCTCCGCCGCGCCCAAATTGTCAATGACCATAAAATTACTATCGGTGAGGTCACGCTGGACTTTGACGCATTGACCGTGAGCCGAAGCAGCGAGGTTCATACACTGCCACCAAAAGAATTTTACCTTCTTTATAAATTACTCTCCTATCCTGGAAAAATATTTACTCGTATCCAACTGATGGATGAGATCTGGGGAATAGAAACGGAAAGCTCCGACAATACGGTAAACGTACATATCAATAGACTTCGCAACCGCTTTGAAGTGTTTCCGGAGTTTGAGATTGTCACAGTGCGCGGTCTCGGTTATAAGGCGGTGATAAAAACTGATTAAACGCTTTCTATCCCGTTTTAGTATTTTTATCGTTTTTTCTTTTTTTATTTTTAATTATTTGTGGTTTACATTAGGACTTACCGGAATCATCATTTATACATTATGGAGAACCGGGATTCTGGCGGAACACTTTTTTACCAATCCACTTATAGGGATTAGTGTCTTGCTTTTAATTAGTACGTTTATCTGCATTGTTGTTGCAATCATTGGCGGTAAACTGATAATCAACCCCATATATGAAATGCTGGTTTCCATGAAAGAACTGGCAAGTGGAGATTTTAATGTCCGTATCGACGATTCAGGTAAACTACGCCCAAAAGAGCTAAGAGATTTTTCTAATGGGTTTAATACTATGGCGAAGGAGCTAGGCAGTATCGAGATGCTCCGCTCGGATTTTGTCAATAATTTTTCTCATGAGTTTAAGACACCTATCGTCTCCCTGCGTGGTTTTGCAAAGCTCCTAAAAGAAGGCGATCTCTCCGATGAAGAACGAGAGGAATACTTAGACATTATCATCAGCGAATCCAACCGGCTAGCGGCACTGGCCACAAATGTTCTTAATCTGTCAAAAATAGAGAACCAGACCTCTATTACAGGATACTGTACCTATGACCTCAGCGAGCAAATCCGACGAACGATATTGATGACAGAATCTAAGTGGTCGGAAAAAGGATTGGAATTGGAAGTAGGTTTAGAGGAAGATATTCATCTCCGCGGCAATCCTGATCTGTTAAGCCAGGTATGGATCAACTTGTTGGACAACGCTGTGAAATTTTCGCACCAAGGCGGGAAGCTCATTATCAAATTATTAAGTTATAAAGATTGTGTAGTATTCAAGGTCCAGGATTTTGGCAGTGGAATGGACGAAGAAACTAAAGTACACATTTTCGATAAATTCTATCAGGGAGACCAATCCCGTGCTACCGAAGGCAACGGCTTAGGAATGACGGTAGTAAAAAAAATCGTGTCGGTCCATATGGGAGATATTAAAGTGGAGAGCCAACCGGCTCAAGGCACTATTGTCACGGTCATATTCTTCAAGCAGGCGAACGGTATACGAAAACTTCCCAACAAAATCAATGAACTTGAGCAAACATAAAACCTCATTCATATTTCATGCTAAAGATTTTTTATATAATAACTCCCCCCACCTCTTTTATCGGACAGCAGGAGCTTATTATTTTTAGGTAATTAGCTATTTCTAACACTGGTGCAATTTTGCCTTAGAATTTCTCCATGCGCAGATACCAAGCCCGACTGCAAGCCAAAATAACCCGAACAATAAACAGTTTCCAATTGCCGGCAAAGTTTCAACCCAGCCGACGTTTTTCAGATGCAGTGCCTTAAAAGGCATGACCACGTGGCCATAGGGCCATAACAGCCTCACTAAAGCGGGGAAACCGTTGGGCATATCAAAATTCGGCCAGACCATTCCGGATGTGAGTATGATCAATACGCCGAGCGTGCAGAACAATTCAAAGATATAGAGTTTTGCTTTACCGTGTGTGAAAAGCGAAATGACAAAAGTCACGGCACTTAAGGCAAATGTATAGGATATCATCAGGGCAAAATGCAAGGGAAAATTCAGTGAGAAAGGGATATGAAAGAGTGCGGAACCAACTAATAATGCAAGATAGGTGAAAACAGCGATCAAGATCCACATATAAACGATTCGGGCATACATGAAATTGTTACCCATCAACTTCAAACGACCGTTTTCCCTCTCCTCCCAGAATAACGGCAAGAGAAAGAAGCACAAAAACTGCATTTGAATCATATAGGGAAGGACCATGTATATTAAATTATACATAAAGCTGCCGCGGGGATCATACAGGTTTCTTTCTACAACGGTAAAGCTTCCCATCATTTGCGTGATATTCTGGTCAGAGAGCCCTATACTTTGCAGAGTCTGCACCTGAATGCCTGCATTCAGTGCGGCGAAGATGCCTGCTGCATACCCATTAGCCGCACCGGAATCTGTGGTGTTTGTCCCGTTCAGCAGCAGCATGGCTCGAGAGCTGTCACCCTGTGCCACACTTTTGCCATATCCTTGCGGCAGGAGGAGCCCGGCAACTGCTTGATTTTCATACACGACTTCATGCAGGTCTTCTTCCGAATCAACATAAAGCGTTACATCAAATCCGGAATGATTTTCAAAAGCCGAAACAATCTGTCTGGAAATGGAGGAATCATCCAGGTTTGTGATGGCTACCGGTATTCCTCCAACGTATAGACCGGATGAAAGAAAACAGATCAGTAAGGTTGCGAAGATCGGTCCCATCGCTATGGTTCCGATCATATGCTTATCGGTATTTAACCATCGTTTAATCATTTTGCATCCCCTTTTTTCGGAGCAAAGCGAGTCGGATATTTTTATTTCCGGTGAATACCCCGATTTTGTTCCTTGCAGCCCCTAGTATCAGAAACCCAATCCACAATAGGATGAGGAAACCAACAATCCATCGGATATCAGGAAGTACATCTGCCAATCCGTATCCCATAAGCATAATATTTCTCAACGGTGGGCCATAATGCGCAAAGGGAATTAACTTGACGATGGTCTGAAAAACTTTAGGCATGGAGGTCAAAGGATAAGAATACCCTGAAAGAATCATCGTCGCCATAAGAATGGGTATGAGCTCCACTGCGCCCTGTTTATCTTTTTTCAACAAACGCACAAAAATGCCCAGTCCTGCGATAGCGGTAAGATAAAGGAATATAAGCAAAAACGCAGCAAATTTACTTCCATAAAAGGGGAAGTAAAATAACTTCACTTGAATTAGGCTTACAACAGCGGCGGAAATCGTTCCTAAAAAACCACAAATTACTGAATTCCTGATAGCGATGTGCGGTTTAAAAGCATCCTGCCTTCTGGTGATTTCCAAGGCCAGGATGAACGCGGTCACTTGAATCATACTGAATATTGAACCGTTCAGGGAAATCATCATATTACTTTTACCGGGATTAATGAGCTTAGTTGTTAATCCAAGTGGCTGGAGCATTGCTGCCGCTTCCGCAGGAGACAGCTTTAGGGCTGTCTGCAGGGAGCCGGAAAGACTGCCCATTTTCAACGTAGTAAGCATTTCTGTTATTTTCCCTTTCGCCGTCCCCGCCGCAGATAGTTGGGCATTGTCATAAATCATGAGAATCGGCGTACTTTTCCCCGTCATCATGTGGCTGGCAAAATGACTGGGGATAATCATTGCAACCGCAATTTTTCCGCGTTTGATGCCTTCCTCTATTTCTGCATCGCTTTCTGCATAGATTTTTATATTAAAAGTATCATTTTCATTAATCTTCTGTATCAAAGTCCTGCTTAAGTTGGAGTTATCGTAATCAAGAACACCGAAAGGTATCTTTTCCAGTACCTGATTATCAAATTGGTACCCAAGGACGATAGTGACGAATGACGGAATCAGAAACACAAACAATAAGGGTATCAGAAAGGTTTTATACTTCCTAAGATTCATTAATCTCTGCCTCATTTCTGAAAATTCACGAATACGGTCATCCCTGCATAGAGCGGGATATCAACCTCACCAACTTCCACCTTTACCCCGAAGGCCCTGATGTCGAAACTTCCACTTTCATTGGTAGCACGCTTAACCGCAAAATCAGCACTTTTATTGATCGAGACCACTTTTCCCGTATAAATATTATCTTCATACGCGCCGAATCGTATGTTGACTTGCTGACCCGTTTGAACTTTAGAGATATCCGTTTCCTTTACGCTGCATTCAATCCAGGGTTTACTGTCATCGACAATGGTTACTATTTTTGAACCGGCTGAAACCAATTCACCCTCTTTAAGGTTCATTTGCGTCAATACGCCATCAACCGGAGAAATGATCTTTGTTTTTTCCAGTTGCAGTTCGACCTCGGCCAGTGAGTTCTGAGCGTTTTTAAGTTGTCCTGTCAATGACTCAATTGATGCGGCTGCACCGTTCACACTTGCTTGTACCGCTTTCAGTTCGCTGGCCTTTGCACCGTTAACAGCCGCTTCGTATTGCGCCTTTTTTATATCTCTGTCGGATACTGCCGACTCGTATTCTACTTGACTTATAGCACCTTCTTGCAACAGAATTTCCATCCTCTTACAATGAGCTTCCGCCAAGTCATACTTGGACTTAAGTTGAGTGATTTCCTCAGGCCTGGCCCCTTCCTGAACCTGTACGAGTTTAGCCTCAGCTCCAGCCAGATTGGCTTGTGCTCCATGAATTTGCCCCTGTATCGTTTCTATTCCCGCTTGGGCCTGTACCCTTTTTAGCAGCAGCACCTCATCATCCAAGACCCCAAGCAGCTGTCCCTTGTTAACGGTATCTCCTTTAGACACATATACTTCCTTAATTACTCCTGAAAGCTGGACTGCCAGATTGGTTTCCGTCATTTCTAATATGGATTGTACTTCCAGAACCTCCGAAATTCTTGAAGCTGCTTCACTTTTATCTAATTGGCCAAGCACTATAAAGAAAACTATTGCCACAGCAACAATCGCGATTGTTATAAGGTATCCTCTTCTTAGCTTTAACTTAATTTGCATGGTTGTACCTCCAGATAGCATTTTTATCACCTGATATCATATTGCAGATATATAAACTGAACATAAACAAGATCAAGGTACTATAAAATAATCAATAAAAAATAAGGTATTGTTTCTTCAAGCATTTAGAAACAATACCTCACTTATTTTCAACCTTAGCCTCTCAAAATCTTTGTATACACGAGGCTTTTGGGGTTTTATCCATTCTGTTCTAAGCCTTACTTTGATTGGTCTTTATTGTTAAGGACGGCCTGTGCGGCTGCCAAACGAGCTATAGGTACTCTAAAGGGCGAAGACGAAACGTAATCCAGACCAATCTCCTGACAGAAATCAATCGAAGAAGGATCTCCACCGTGTTCACCGCAAATACCGATCTTAAGACCTGGGTTACTTTCTCTCCCCAGTTGTACACAGATTTTCATGATCTTGCCAACACCGTTGTGATCGAGAACAGCAAAGGGGTTTTCCTGTAGGATTTGATTATTGATATAGACTGGTAAAAACTTTCCTTCGGCATCATCTCGAGAGAAGCCGAAAACAGCTTGCGTCAAGTCATTGGTTCCGAATGAAAAAAAGTCGGCGTAAGGAGCGATCTCATCAGCTGTAAGTGCTGCTCTGGGCATCTCGATCATGGTCCCTACAGTATAAGGGATCTCCACACTCTGAGCTTCCATGACTTCCCTGGCGATCACTTCGGTCTGTTGACGTAGGATCTCTAATTCTTTGTAGTGGATGACCAAAGGAATCTTGACTTGGGGAAGAACTTCATATCCTTCTTTAATCAAGCGTACTGCAGCCCGAAAGATCGCCTTGGACTGCATGGCATAGATCTCGGGGTAAGTGATACCCAGACGACAGCCACGGTGTCCGAGCATGGGATTCATTTCATGCAGTGCTCTTACTTTTTTAAGCAGATTTTCTTGATTATAAATTTTTTCCTGAACATTTCGATCCTCAGCATCCCCCGTTAACTTAAGAGTGAGAATCTCTTCACTTAATTCTTCGGCATTTGGAAGGAACTCATGCAGAGGAGGATCGAGAAGCCTGATCGTAACCGGAAGGCCAACCATTGCTTTCAGAATACCATAGAAGTCTTCTTCCTGCATAGGTAAGAGTTCAGCCAAGGCTTCCTCCCTTTCTTCCAGGGTCTGAGCCAGGATCATCTTCTGAACAATCGGCAGCCGAGCTGCATCCATAAACATATGTTCCGTCCGACAGAGGCCGATGCCTTGTGCTCCGAATTCCCTGGCCTTTAAAGCATCGGCAGGGGTATCAGCATTAGCCATAACCTTAAGCTGCCTGATTTCATCTGCCCACTTTAAGATGGTTTGGAACTCTTCACTTAAGTCAGGATCTTTCATGGGAACGCTGCCTCGGATGACGCGCCCGGTAGCACCATCAATCGTGATCTCCGCACCTTCTGGGTACTCTTGATTATCGATCACCATCTTCTTATCGGTATAATAGATTCTTAATGATTCACACCCGCAGACTCCCGGTTTACCCATATGTCTGGCTACAACGGCAGCATGACTGGTCATTCCGCCTCTGCTGGTGAGTATTCCTTGTGAGGCAAGTACGCCATGGATATCATCCGGCGTGGTCTCGGTCCGCACCAGGATTACTTTCTCTCCCATGAGTCCTAGCTTTTCAGCCACATCAGCATCAAACACGATCTTTCCGGAAGCAGCTCCAGGAGAGGCGGGCAGACCTATGGCAATAACATCCAACTCTCCTTCATCATCGATTCTGCGATGCAGAAGCTTACCCAGTTGGTGAGGATTAACTCTCTGAACAGCCTCTTCATTGGTAATAAGACCTTCTTTACAAAGTTCAACCGCAATTCGGATAGACGCAGAGATCGTACACTTTCCATTTCGGGTTTGGAGTATATAAAGCTTCCCTTTTTCAATGGTAAACTCAATATCCTGCATATCCCGATAATGACTCTCTAAGCTGGCTGCAATCTGACTGAACTGTCTGTAGATTTCTGGATTTTCATTTTCTAAGCTCTTAATGGGCAAGGGAGTCCTAATGCCTGCCACAACATCTTCCCCTTGTGCATTCATCAGAAATTCTCCATAAAGAACCCTCTCGCCGGTTGATGGATTACGAGTGAAAGCAACACCTGTCCCAGAGTCTTTGCCCATATTACCAAATACCATAGACTGAATGTTAACAGCTGTACCAATATCATTCGGAATATTATTGACTTTGCGATAAAATTTGGCTCTCTGATTATTCCAAGACTTGAAAACAGCAGTGATCGCTTGCTTAAGCTGTTCATAAGGATCTTCCGGGAAAGCAAGACCTGTCTCAACCGAAACAACATTTTTGAACTTTCTCACAATGTCTTTTAAGTTATTTGCTGTTAGTTCAGAATCGAAGTGAGCACCTTGTTTTTCTTTAACTTCATCAAGAATACTTTCAAAGCGATAGGTGTCAATTCCCAGTACCACATCAGCAAACATTTGAATAAAACGACGGTAGCAATCGTATGCGAATCTTTCGTTATTCGTCGCTTTACTTAAGCCCTGTGCGGTCTGATCGTTCAGTCCAAGGTTAAGAATAGTATCCATCATTCCCGGCATGGAGATTTTTGCACCGGAACGCACAGATACTAATAACGGATTCTCGGGGTCACCGAATTTCTTCCCACTTGTGCTTTCAACATCCTTAATAGCTGGTATAACCTGTTCCCATAAGCCATCCGGAAAGTTTTCACCAATGGCATAATAGGCTTGGCAAGCTTCGGTCGTTACGGTAAACCCTTGAGGTACACTTAAACCGATATTAGTCATTTCAGCCAGATTAGCTCCTTTGCCCCCCAGCAGATCACGCATACCCGAATGTCCTTCACGAAAAAGATAGATGTATTTCTTCATTTCAATCTACTCTCCTTTAAATATCTTTTGCATAATAATACTGGCCGTCTCTTCTACCGCTCTAGTCGTGGTATCGATGGTCACACAACCGATCTTTTTCATGATCTGCTCACCATATTCCAGTTCTTCCATGATCCGATTGAGAGTAGCATAATCGGCAGAAGCACCTAAGCCAAGAGTCTTAAGACGTTCACTTCGGATCACATTAAGCTTCTCTGGGCTTAAAACAAGACCAAAAACTTTTTTGGGTGGGATAACAAAAAGCTCTCGCGGTGGAGTTACTTCAGGGACAAGGGGAATATTCGCCGTCTTAATCCCTTTATGAGCCAGGTACATACTTAAGGGAGTTTTAGAGGTACGAGATACTCCGATCAAAACGACGTCAGCATAAAGCGCTCCGCGTGGATCTTTACCGTCGTCATACTTAACGGCAAACTCAACCGCTTCAACCTTGCGGAAGTATTGTTCATCCAGACGAGAGATAATGTTCGGTATATTTTTAGGCTGCATGCCTGTTTTCTCTTGTAAAGCGGAAATCATGGGACCGAGGATATCGATGGTGACAAGGTTTTTTTCATGAGCACGTCTTTCTATGTAAAGCCTGAGATTAGTCAGTACGAGAGTATATACCAAGATGGCCTGCTCCTCTACTGCTTCCTCCAGAATATCATCGATATGCGTCTCGTCCTGAACATAAGGAACCTTTCTGACCTTGGTCTTGATGCCATTAAACTGCGCAGCTGCGGCTCTTGTTACAAATTCTGCTGTTTCTCCCAGAGCGTCAGATATCACGTAAATTACTGGGATTTGGTCTGTCACCGAAACATCCCCTCACTTTCTCATATTACGGGTTCTTATATATTTTAATTGTTGATCATTTGGATCTAATCATTAGTAACTCATGTAACACATCCCAGATCAACGAATAGATTCGTGACATTGGTCTTCGTAAATCTACCTACCACTTCATATACTTCATTGCCGCCACCATCAATATAGATCTCCACAACGGGAAGTGTATCGATCTGATGTTGAACCAGTTTCCTTGCCGCGTCAAGCACGGATTCATCTGACGTTACCATGACGATATTTGGCATACGGGTCATTATGACACCAATAGGAACGTGATGTAATTCCGTCTTACCCAAGGAGGCTTTCAAGATATCTTTACGCGATACCATTCCTTTAAGCTCCCTATTATCATCAATTACGATCAAGCTGCCGACATTATTGGTGAACATAGATACAACAGCTTCGTAAATCGATATATTATCCTTGACTGCTGCGGCGATGGACTTAAAGTCTCCGACCCTCAGCTGGCGCATCCGCTCGGCGATTGGGGAACGGACTCTATTTTCTTTATAGAAATAGCCAACCCTCGGCCTGGCTTCCAGCACACCGGTCATGGTAAGAATGGTGAGATCCGGCCTTAGAGTCGCTCTGGTCAGTTTGAGGTGGCTAGCGATTTGTTCACCAGTCATTGGGCTTGATCTTTTCACGAGTTCGACGATCTTTTCTTGGCGTTCGGAAAGCCGCATTGGCATCACCCTCCGGATAGTAGTATAAAATAAATAGTATGTATTATTAGTACTTTGTCCGCGAATTATTATATCATATTTTATTTATATATATCACATTTCCATATATAAGTATAGCTTTTTTTCGATTGCCAGAATATTAAAACAACTGTACTAATTTCCAACAAATTGAACCCCCTGTGATTCCGAAAACTGCGAAGCAATTCCGGTACAGGGGGATATTTCATTAATCTAAGGCATTATACCATTTTAAGGTTTTTTTGCTTACTTCTAAATGCTGGATCTTTGATAACCTTTACCTTTCAGCGATTTTATGCCAGAAAAGTTAAATCACCGATACAGCTGATCAGTTGGACGCACTCCTGCAGTAATCCCAGACGGGCATTCCGCAGTTTTTCATCATCCACCATTATCATTACCGAGTCGAAGAGTTTTTCAATGAATGGGACGAGTTCTGCCGCTATGGCGTAGGCTCTGTCATAATCATTTTGGCTTAAGGCCTCACTGATTTTGGGTCTTTGTTCCTGAAGAACTTCAGCAAGTTTAAGCTCAGAAGCATCTGTGAGATCGGTTAAGGCCCAGGCTGCTCCGGTAGCTTTTTTACTCAAATTGACACAACGTACGGTAGCATTGAGATAAGCAGTAAATTCAACTCCCTCTCTTCTCTCAGCCAGACACTTGGCCTTTTTCATAATCGAGTAAGGTTGGTCTGCACCTTGGGCCATCACCGCATCAACTGTATCGTAGCGCAAACCGGATTCCTGAAGCAGATAACGGACTCTTTGATTGAAGAAATCTTCCAGAGCCGGCATAATCTTGGTCAACGGTTCCAGAGCAATCCCTTGTTCGGTAAAGATGCGATATGACTCTTCCAAGAGAGAATGAAGAGAAAGATTACGTTCATTCTGCATCAGCATCCCTACTACCCCTAATGCCTGACGCCTTAAAGCATAAGGGTCCTGTGAACCAGTGGGTTGAATGCCGATCCCAAAAGAACCGACAATAGCATCAACACGGTCGGCCATACTGACAGTCAAGCCTGTGATCGAAGATGGCAAATCATCACCGGTAAAGCGGGGACGATAATGTTCCAGAATACCGGAGCATACTTCTTGCTCTTCCCCGTTGTTCTTAGCATAATAGGCACCCATGATTCCCTGTAATTCAGGAAAATCATAAACCATATGGGTTACAAGGTCAGCCTTGGCCAGGTAAGCTGTACGATCCACCAATTCTAATGTCCTGTTATCCAACCCTAACCGACCTGCTATAGCAGTGGCCAGCTTCCTCAGGCGCTCCACCCTTTGACCGACAGTACCCAGTCTTTCGTGATAGACCACACGGTCCAACTGAGGTACTAAGGTCTGCAAAGGTTTTTTTAAATCCTCGCGGTAGTAGAAGGCGGCATCTTCCAGACGCGCTTTTAAGACTTTTTTATTCCCCTCTTTGACAATATCCTGAGAAGTACTGTCTCCATTGCGTACGGTGATAAAATACGGTAAAAGTCGGCCGTCTTCCCCTCGTACCGGGAAATAGCGCTGGTGTTCTTTCATCGGTGTCGTGATAACCTCTTCCGGAAGAACCATATATTTAACGTCTACTTCACCGATTAAAGCGGTTGGATATTCAACCAGATGGCAGATCTCTGTCAAGAGTTCCTCATCCTGATCGACTGTACCGCCTACCTTGGCTGCCAGGGACTGAACCTGGCTCCAGATGGTTTCTTTTCTTTTTTGCTGATCAGCAAGAACAAAAGCAGCTTCTAAAGCAACGAGATATTCCTCTGGCTTCATTAAACGAACATATCCACCAAGTGTACGATGTCCGCGTGAGGTTCTGCCTGATTGTAATCCGACATAGCTTACGGGGATGACTTGATCACCGTAAAGGGCAAGCAGCCAGCGAATGGGACGGGCAAAGCGGACTTCATAATCACCCCAACGCATAGGCTTAGGAAAATTAAGACTGGTGATCAGATCCAGACAAAGCTTCGGAAGCAGTTTCTCCGTTTCTTCACCTTTCAGAGATTTCAGTGCATACACATAAGGAATTCCATTAAATTCTTTAGTATAAAGATCATCTGTGGTGACACCCTGTCCCCGCGCAAATCCTTCGGCAGCTTTGGTGGGTTTGCCATCAGCATCAAAGGCTGCCTTCTGGGCCGGGCCTTTGGCTTCCTCACTGATATCTTCCTGCTTTTCAGCAAGAGCTTCAATGTATAAGGCTATCCGTCGGGGTGTGACATAGGCTTTTAATTCCTTATAATCTAAGCGAAGTTCAGCCAGGAATTTACGAGCATTATTCTCTAGCTGGGAAACCGCTCCGGGAGCGAACTTCGCCGGTATCTCTTCCAAACCTATCTCCAATAAAAAATCCTTACTCATTGCTATTCCCCTTTCTGTTTAAGCAGCGGGAAACCTAATTCTTCCCTCTGAGCTACATAGGCTTGGGCACATAGACGGGCAAGGTTCCTGACACGAGCGATATAGCCTGTTCTCTCCGTGACACTGATCGCCCCTCTGGCTTCGAGAAGGTTGAAAGTATGGGAGCACTTCAGTACATAGTCGTAAGCAGGAACTACCAGTCCATGCTCAACAGTTCTCTGGGCCTCTTTTTCATACATATCAAACCAGACCCTGAGGGCATCGACATCAGCTACTTCAAAGTTATATTTGGAATAATCCTTTTCATTTTGCAGATAGATATCGCCATAAAGGATATCTCCTACCCATTCAATGTCAAAGACACTATCTTTACCCTGGATAAACGTCACAATTCTTTCAATGCCATAGCTGATCTCCGCGCAGACGGGTTTGCAATCTATCCCTCCGCATTGCTGAAAATACGTAAATTGGGTTACTTCCATGCCATCAAGCCAGACTTCCCAACCAAGTCCCCATGCTCCTAAAGTTGGGGATTCCCAGTTATCCTCTACAAATCGGATATCATGATCAGCCGGATTGATTCCCAATCTCTCCAGGCTTTCCAAATATAGTTCCTGAACATTGTCAGGTGAAGGCTTAAGGATCACCTGGTACTGGAAATAATGCTGGAGACGATTAGGGTTTTCCCCGTATCTTCCGTCCGTAGGACGTCTGGAAGGCTCCACGTAAGCCACATTCCAAGGCTCTGGACCTAAAGCTCTGAGGAATGTTGCCGGGTTCATTGTCCCCGCACCTTTTTCCATGTCATAAGGTTGAGCAATTATACATCCCTGTTCACCCCAAAACTGATTGAGGGTCAGGATAATGTCTTGAAATTTCATGACTTTTCCTCCTGAAATATTTATTATGGGTGATAACTCAATAATACCTTATAAATAAAAAACTCCCATCCTTACAGCACTCTCCGTGCTGCAGGGACGAGAGTTGTACTCCCGCGGTTCCACCCTGCTTGATTCCGTTTGGAATCCACTTTAAACTTATCTGCTCCGGGGTGCCTAATCTGCTCTCTCCCATCCGGCTTCCACCATCCCGGACTCTCTAGGGGGGCTGACACAGATATCCTTTCCCATCTCTGCAGATCAACTGGTAAATCCAATAGCAAATGATATCCAGAATATTATATTCTGAAGATGTTACTCTGTCAAACCTTTATGCCCAGAGTTCTTTTCCCTGTCGCCAGGCCTGAAGCTTTCGTTCAAATTTATCTTCACAGAATAAGCATAAGCTCACCATGATCTCTTCTCTTGTTTTCTTATTCCAACGCAGACGATCCAGTTTATCCAGTTCCAGCCGTGTTAACTGCTTTATCAGAGCCAGGCTTCCGGGATTTAACATGCGCACCACGTTGTTGTTCTTGCAAAGAGCACATAAAATCCCTCCGGCCTCAGCACTGAGAAAGGCTTGTTGCCCTGCTAAGGCCCTTCCACAGTCTGTGCATACGTCGAAAGACGGAAGATATCCTTGCAGGTACATCAGTCTTAAGGCAAAAGCAGCCTGAGCCAAATAAGGATCAACGTGTTTGAGGATAAAAAGAAAGCTTAAGGCCAAAGTAAAAAGTACAGGCTCAGGTTGTTCCTTGATGGTAGAGATGTCCAGCAGCTCCGCGATCCCGAAAGCTGCGATGGTACGATCAAAATCATCCCAGAGATGAGCAAAACTTTCCCTGGGCTGCGCCTGAGTAACGGTATCTAACGTTTTACCACGGTAAAGAAGAAAATCAGCATAAGTAAAAAGCTGGGTGCCACCTCGCTGTGTACTTTTCGGTTTTCGCACCCCTTTAGCGATCGCTTCAATTTTACCTTTTTCCCTTGAAAAAAGGGTAATCAGCCTGTCTGACTCTCCGTATTCCCGACTGCGGATCACAATAGCATCGGCTGAATAGACTGCCACGCTTAACCATCCCCACGTTTAATACTCTTGATCAGCGCACTACCTCTAACCTGGGATCTTGTTGGAAACCCTTTATAGACTCGTTACTGCCGTAAAACTGCCGTTCCTTATAGATGATCATTATTATATGATCATTTTATCAGTTAAGTATATAAGATATTTAAATATATAGGTTTTCCAAGTGGGAAGTTAAGTCATTAAGCTAAACAATAGATACTCCCGCACTGGTACCCAGGCGATCCGCACCAGCTTCAATCAATTCCAGAGCAAATTCCCTGGTACGGATTCCACCAGAAGCCTTTACTTTCACCTGCGGGCCTGCCCATTCTTTTAAGTTCTTCACATCTTCAACCGTAGCTCCACCGAAGAATCCGGTCGAAGTCTTGATAAAGTCTGCGCCACATTCACTTACAATCTCAGCACATCTTTTCTTTTCTTCTAGTTCCAGAAGACTGGCTTCGATGATCACTTTAATCTTCATTCCACAACCTTGGGCTGTCTGAGCCATTAACTCAATATCCCGATGGACGATCTTCCAGTCACCGGATTTAACCCGTCCGATATTAACCACTACATCAACTTCTCTCGCTCCGTGGGCTTTAGCTGCTAAGATCTCTTGAACCTTTATCTCAGTGATCACTGCTCCTAGCGGAAAGCCTACCACGGTCGAAGGAGCCACATTGGTACCGTGCAATAAACGTGCTGCTGTACATAAGTATGTAGGGTTCACACAGACTGATGCAAATCCGTATCTTACGGCTTCATGGCAGAGGTTGACGATATCTTTTTCTTTGGCCTCAGATTTAAGGAGCGTATGATCTATCTTGCTGGCAATATCCATAACATTTCATTCCCTTCAGAAAATTTAGATCGGTTATTCCGTTAATTCACTGAAATCATAGCCCAGCTCTTTCAGGTGGGCATGTTGATTGCGCCAATCTTTGCGCACCTTGACATAGAGTTCCAGAAAAACCTTGCTTCCGAGCAGATTCTCTATCTCTTCTCTGGACTGCCTTCCCACTTCTTTAAGGACGGAACCGTTCTTGCCAATGACAATGCCTTTTTGGGAATCACGTTCGACCAGGATGACAGCACCGATCTTGATTAACGACTTTTTCTCCTGCATCTGTTCCACGATAACTGCTAAGGAATGAGGTACTTCTTCCCTCGTCAAATGCAGAAGTTTTTCTCTGATTAGCTCTGCGACCACAAACCTCTCAGGTTGATCAGTTACTTCATCCTCAGGATAGTACATCGGACCCGCAGGAAGTGCCTCGAAGATCAAATCCATCAGTTTGGCTGTATTGTCTGCTTTTAACGCAGAGATGGGGATGACTTCTCTAAAATTAACCATCCTGGTAAATTCAGCGATCTTTAAGAGTATTTCATCCTTACTCAGAAGGTCAATCTTATTAAGTGCCAGAATGCAGGGAATTCCACTTTCTTTAATAATCTCCATAACATATTCATCACCACTTCCTAACGAAACAGAAGCGTCTACTACATAGACAGCAAAATCGACTCCTCTTAAGGCGCTTTTAGCAGCTGTCACCATATATTCGCCCAGGCGATGCTGAGGTTTATGGATTCCCGGGGTATCAAAAAAAATAACCTGGCCCCTCTCCTCGGTAATGATACACTGGATCCGGTTCCTTGTAGTCTGAGGCTTATCCGAGATGATCAGTACTTTTTGACCGAGGAGGGTATTGAGCAAGGTCGATTTTCCTGCATTAGGTCTTCCGATCACAGCGACAAATCCAGACCGGAAATTTGTTTTTTCTGTTTGTTTCAAGTTATGCCCTCCCTTTGGCAATCTCATCCAAATTCGATAGAGTATTTTAGTGATAACCTTTTATACTATTATAATTATTTGTGTTGATGGCCTATTTTAAAAACTCCGGACCAAAAGAATCGGGTAAAAGCTCCTGGAGTGTTGTCTTCCGGATTTCCCCTTTACCATTTACCAAAAGAACATCACTATCCGATGTGAATTCCCTGATGACTTGCCGGCAGGCTCCGCAAGGTGTCGGCATTTCATCAGCTGGTACAGCTATGGCAATGGCTTTGATCTTTCTCTCACCTAAGCCGGTCCCCTGAAAAATGGCATTACGTTCAGCGCATACCGTCAGACCATAAGAGGCATTCTCAACATTTGAGCCTGTGGTGATCCTTCCTGAATCCCACAACACAGCGGCACCTACCTTATATTTGGAGTACGGTGCATAAGCATTGGTATAAGCTTCTTCCGCTTTACGTAACAACTCGCGATATCTCTCTTCCAATTCAATCATACCCCTAAAATACAATATTGACTGATAATATCTATCCGATAATCCTATAGGCAGCTTATTCAAGCAATCATTTTATATACAAATAAGGTCCTAAGATTAAGATTCCGATAATGACAGACTGGATAGCTGTTACCAGGACGGCTCCAGAGGCAATGTCCTTAGCCATTCCTGCCATAGGATGAAAGCCTGGCTGCACCAAGTCAATCGTCCGCTCAAGGGCCGTGTTGAATAACTCCGCCACTATCACACTTCCCATAGCATAAATCACAAATAACCATTTCACCGGTTCAAGCCTTAAATAAAACCCCAACATAATGACAACACTGGAAGCAAAAAAATGAAACCTTAGATGTCTTTCGGTTTTCAACGAAAATATTATCCCATTTAGAGCTTTGTAACAGCATTGTAAAAAGGTCATCGGTTTATTAACACTTTTCCCCATACACCCTCCTGAATCAACGGGAAAGACCAAGCTTCTCCATCACCTGTTTTTGGGCCTGTCTCATGGTACGTTCTTCCGCTTCTGTACAGTGATCAAATCCAAGCAGATGAAGTGTGCCGTGTACAGCCAGATAGACGATTTCCCTCTGGAAAGAATGTCCGTATTGTTCTGCCTGGGTTCGGGCTCTCTCCACCGAAATCACGATATCACCCAGGAGCGAATCTTCATAAACAACAATATCCTCATTGTCATCGTCAGCCATATGATCTGTATCTAGAATAGTCTCCCCATCGTTTAACAGCTCATCCATAAAAATCTCGGGTTCACCTTCACCCTTCTCTTGCATGGCAAAAGAAAGCACGTCTGTTGGTGCATCGACCTGGCGGTAGGACCGGTTTAATTCATGAATAGCTTCGTCATCAACCAGGATAAGCCCGATCTCAGCATCTTGGGGGCCACCCCCAATGATAAGTGCTTCGTTGATGCCTTTCCTGAGCAATTCAATGATCGCCGGCTGTTCGTCTTCAGGAACAGATTTTTCTTCCCAGTTAATATCTAATTCCATAAAGGTCAGTATTCACTCCTTTGGTTAACTGATTTGTGTTGTTCTCTATTCTTTAGCTTCGAAATTATCTTCCTCAATTTCTTCTTTACGCTCTGAGGATTCTTCATTATCCAGAGGTTCTTCAGTACTATTATGATCCGTTTCATCATTTTTAGTAATTTCCCCGTCGTTTTGGGGAGGTTGTGAAGCTTCTTCGATCGCTTTCAGTTTGGCCGAAGGAAGTTCAGGGTATTCTACCCTGGAGTGGAAGATCCCACTAAGCACTTTGACAAAAGCTATAGATATCTTATCCAAGTCTCTGAATGTGAGGTCACATTGATCCAGAAGCCCTTCATCAAATTTGTCCTTAATTATTTTACGGACTAATCCTTCGATCTTACCTGGAGTATTCACTTTTTGGGAGCGAACAGCTGCTTCCACATTGTCAGCCAAAAGAACGAGGGCTGCTTCCTTGGATTGGGGACGGAGACCGTCGTAGCGGAAGGCCTCTTCCGGCACATCCGGGTTTTCTTCCAGGGCTTTATGATAGAAAAACGAAGCGAGACTATCCCCATGGTGTTGGGCAATGATATCCTGAATGCTTTCCGGAAGTTTATGTTCCCTGGCCATCTCCAGTCCGTCTTTGACATGGGAAATAACGATAAGAGAGCTTAAAGTGGGTGCAATCTTATCATGAGGATTATCTTTGGAGAATTGATTCTCGATAAAGAAATAAGGTCGTTTAAGTTTTCCAATATCGTGATAAAGGGCACCCACTCTGACCAACACGGGGTCAGCTTGCACCACTTCTGCGGCTGTCTCCGCAAGGTTTCCAACCAGTACACTGTGATGATAGGTACCGGGGGCTTCCATCAAGAGTTCTTTTAATAGAGGTGCATTGGGATTAGATAGCTCCAAAAGCCGTACAGCCGACGTAATATTAAATCCTGACTCAAACCAAGGCAGCGTCCCCATGGTGAGGACAGATACCAGAAAGCCGTTGGCTAAGCCTAGTATACAACCAATCAGCCAATAAGTCAGTCCAAATTCTAAAATCAAGGCAACCCCGCTAACCATCGCTATGTTAACCAAGGCCACATATAAACCTGCCCTCACTACATCGGAACGCTGATCCAATCTAGCCACACTCTGGATACCAACCAGTCCACTGATGAGAGCAAAAAGTCCAGCCAGCGAACCTGTAGCGCCAACCGTCCCCGGATCAGCCATGGTTCCTGCGAAAATACCCAAGATGATACAAACCACGACGGCAATTCTGACCCCAAGTAAGATGGTCACTGTGATGGTTACCCAGGCGGCAGGTATCAGTACTGCCGTTAAACTATTTAAATCACTGTTTTCCAGGTTAATAGCTAAGAATGTTTTACCTAGAATCAAGGCCAGTATCATTAAAAGACCGATAAGCACAAGTCTCTTCCATTTCTCAAAGACATCCGGGGTTATCTGGTAAGCAAAGATCATCAGGATTGTCATAGCGAGAAGGACATGAATAGCGATACCAGCAGCGGGTTTCCACGGCGACTTCATTTTTATCAATCCGTACTTGATAAGTACCTGATAAATCCTTTCATCCACGATCTCGCCTGCACCCACGATTTTCTCATTGGTCCGATAAGTATGGACTGAAGCCTTGACTCTGGAACTTGCAATATCTTTTAGTTTTTTGGTTTCAACTTCATCGATGACTAACGTCGGTTTGGTTACTTTAAGTTCAATAAAGGCTTGTGCGAAAGCTCTCATATAGATTGTCAGACTAGATTTATTGACTTGCTCCTTCATATTGTCTTTCAACAAAGATACTTCGGACTGCGACTTCGCTCCGCCAGTGGTGTCCCGGGCGATCGCCAGAATAATCCTGCTAATGATTTGTTCCGATTTTTCAATTTCATTCTCGGATAATCCCAACAGTGATACCAGTGTAGCATCCGGAAGAATGGAAAAGGGCGTTATATTTCTTAGTACGTTAAGCTTTTCCGATAATTCCAGATTAGTATTTTTTTGTTGTCTTAAGGCCAAAAATGCTCGACTCAGGTCTTCGGACAGAGAAGAGATTTCACTTTCATCAGGAGCATAGACTGGATCCACAGATTCGGTTACTTTTTCTTGTTCTTCATGATAGCTGGTTAAATCATCTATTTCTATGGTGTATGGAGCCGTGATCAATTCCGGGCTGGGCTCACCCAATTCCACGTTAAGTTTCGATCCAAAAAGCCCTGATGACAAGATCGCCGTAAAAAGAAAAAAGAACAGCACAAAAACAGATACCTGGTATCTGAATTTGGAATTCTTATACGGTACTATAGGAGTTAATATTTTCTTTAGTTTTTTATCCAAAGTCCTTCATCCTTACCAGACTACATGTCCTCTTTTTTAGAAGGATGGTCACCCTTCTCCTCATATGCATGAATAATGCTTTGTACAAGCGGATTACGTACAATATCGTCTGCGGTAAAGTAATGGAAGGAAATGTCGGGTATCTCTTTGAGGATACGCTGCACTTCGATTAACCCTGAATAATGACCGCGGGGAAGATCAACTTGAGTGATATCCCCGGTGACCACAGCCTTTGAGCCAAAACCAAGGCGGGTTAAAAACATTTTCATCTGTTCAGGAGATGTGTTTTGGGCTTCGTCTAAAATAATAAAGGAATCATCAAGGGTACGTCCACGCATATAGGCAAGGGGGGCAATCTCAATCGTCCCCTTTTCAATATACCTGCCAGTGGTTTCAGGACCCAAAAGATCGAAGAGAGCATCGTATAACGGCCTGAGGTAGGGATTAACCTTTTCCTGCAGATCCCCTGGCAGGAAACCAAGTTTTTCACCCGCTTCTACGGCAGGGCGCGTCAGAACGATTCGGTTGACTTCCTTAGCCCGTAAAGCCTTGACAGCCATAACGACTGCCAAGTAGGTCTTCCCTGTCCCCGCCGGACCAATACCAAATACAAGGGATTGCTTCTCAATCGCTTTAACATACTTGCATTGGCCCATTGTTTTCGATTTAATCGGTCTTCCTCTTTGCGTTGTAGCGATGACTCTTGTCAGGCTTTGAGCCATATCCTGTTCACTGCCATCTTCAACTTTAGAAACAACATACGTCACATCGGCCAAAGTCAGACTATTCCCCCTCCTGATCAGGGTAAGAAGCTGTTCCATCACTGATTCAGCCAGCTTAACATGGAGTTCTTCACCTGAAACAATCATCTCTTCGCCGCGAACGACGATCTGACAACCTAATCGTTCTTCTAAAAAGCGCAAGTGGACATCTTCGAGACCTAATAGATTTAAAGCCTCTTCACCATCTTTGAGATAAAGTTTTGTTTCGCTGCGCAAGCTGTTTCCCCCATTATTGCCAGAAATACTGTTATTGCCTGTAGACTGCCAGTTCTTCAAAGGTTTCAATCTCAACTCTAATGGTCTCCACTCCTTTTTGAGAAGTAAGGATCCGAACTTTGTCGCTAAGGATTTTCACTTCCGGAGGCATTTTTTCCTTAAGCTCTTCCCTGGCTAACTTCTCCGCAAGCTCTCGTGCTTCCGACACTGTACGTTCGACATGTACCTTTTGTGTTTCGTCATACTGTGTCTTTATAATTTCGACAGGGAATCGCCAATTCCTCCAAACTGGCAAGGCATAACTTTGTGTTTCTTTTGTTGATTCAGAATAAGGACTATCTTGGTTTGTTATCATTATTACTCTATCTTTTATTTTTATACCCCAACCGTTAACAGAACTTCCCGTTTTCTCTGTTATATCCTCTTTATGAGGAACTTTCTTCTCCGAGCTGTACCAAACTCTACCGCGGACAAAACCCTTAGCAGCCGGTGCATCAACCGCATTTTTTTTGGCCCCTGCTTTTCCACCCATATCAAAACTATATTCTGTCATGCCACCCGTTACTTTAATCAGAACCTGACCTTTACGAATGGTCTGTCCCTCTTTAACTACAGCCTGACCCTGGATCACAATCACATCTTCCACAAATCCTGTCTTAGCCGCAATCAGATCACCCTGAAAAATAACTTTCTTAGGTAATGTCTTTTCAACTACCCTGATCCTGATATTCGTTCCCCGTTCATCCATGGTTACCCAAACGAGATCAGGTGCATTATCCTGAAGCTGTTTACTCATCTCATTCAGATCTAATTGGCTTTTGAGCATCCATTTTTTGAGTCCTACCTTTTCAGCTTCGGCGATGATCTGATCAGCAGGAATTCGTTCATTTCCTTCCACACTCACAGAAATGACGAACTGAGAAAGGATGGTCAAGGCTGCAAAGATAATGAACAAGCCGATCAAGAGACCTTTTCGTTTCTGCCAACGCAGGACGACAAAAGGAAACCCATATTTAGCACGGATACTCAGCTTAATACCTGCCTGTTTGGCGGCCTTGCGCAAACGACTGAAATCTTTGGTATTGATCTCTGCTACGAAACTATCCGGTAACTTCCGGCCATTATAAAAAACAATACCATCCCTGATGGCTTCATTGATAAAGGTAGTGAGATCTTCTCCCTGAACCTTGATGTAAACACGGCCTTTGTAATAACGAGATACCTTGATGAACATATCCTATTCCTCCCCAAAGGTAACTTGGGATATCTGACCTTTGAGATGGATCTCAGTATCCAGTACCGTCGTAAGGACGAAGTTATTGCCACGAATACTCAGTTTACCAATAGGTGTTTTAACAACGATTTCTTCATTTGTAAAAAGGATTACCTCCTGAAAATATTCAACGGTCATCTCTGAACATCCCATAATTGTTATTCTTGGTCCGCTGTCCAGAATATCAGGAGGAAATTCCAGAATTTCGCCAGCATGCTTTTGCAGTTTCTTAAACATAGGCATCTCTCCCTTCATAGCATGTCTATGCTATAAAGGGCCAGAATAGTCCAAGCCTTACGCTCAAAAATCTCTCTTCCTGATGTTCTAAATCGGCTGCAATGGACACGATGTCCAGTTTGCCGCGACAACCGCAAGATGCTTTTCAAGGCACTGGTTTTCTCTAAACCTGCTATCAAGCGAGAAGAATATGTTGCTTCCTTTAAACGCAACAAATTAAAAGCTGCCGTTTTTTCAAAACGGCAGCTTTCTTACAACTATAAGATCAACCCAGGAGTTCTCTCACAATCTGGTTGACGAGCTTTCCATCAGCTCTTCCTTTGGTCTTAGGTGTGATGATTCCCATTACCTTACCTAAGTCCTTGGTTCCCTGGGCACCGGTTTCAGCGATGATCTCCTTGACTAAATCGCGGATTTCCCCTTCAGTTAACTGTTGAGGTAAGTATTCCAAAAGGATGGCGACTTCCTCTTCCAGTTCCTGAACTTTATCCGGACGCTTAGCTTTAGAAAACTCTTCCATAGCATCTCGCCTCATCTTGACTTCACGAGCGAGAACCTCTATAACCTGAGCATCGTTGAACTCAGTTTTTTTGTCTATTTCAGCATTTTTGATGGCAGCCCGAACCATTCGGATGACAGAAAGTCTAACCTTCCCCTCCTCTTTGGCTTTCATGGCAGCCTTCATATCCTCAACAAGACGTTCCTTAAGGGACAAATGGAGCCACTCCCTTATTTGAATTTACGTTTCCGCGCAGCCTCAGATTTCTTTTTCCTCTTCACGCTTGGTTTTTCGTAATGCTCATGTTTACGAGCCTCAGACAAAACTCCCGAACGTTGACAATTTCGCTTGAACCGGCGGAGTGCAGAATCCAGGGATTCATTCTTACCTACTCTAACTTCACTCATTTTCTTATCCCTCCCTCCACTGGTCATATGATACGAAATAATTATAAAGGATGAATATGGACACGTCAAGCTAGAGGTGCTTGCACTGTGGCACTCTGAAGAAGCTTGGACACTTTGAACACTCGTTTTGATAAAGAATGGCTATGATTAAGTATATGTTAGAGCGATCTACAATTCTATGAATTCTTTGTTAAAACAATTGTTAGCTAATGACTTTTTTAAAAAACTGTTATTTTTATTGTTCTCACAGAGTCTTTAAATTTTAACCAATTTTGTTTCCTAATGGCTTGCCAGCAATTAGATGAAAATGAAGATGTCCCACTTCCTGACCGCCATCTGCTCCAATATTAGTGACAATGCGATAGCCGGATTCAGCCACACCTAATTCTGAAGCTAATTGTTTAATGACGAGAAAAATGTTTCCAATTGTTTGTACATCTTCCTGAGAAAGATCATTGACACTATGTAAATGTTTCTTGGGTATGAGTAGAACATGGACTGGAGCAACCGGATTAATATCGTGGAACGCCAAAATATTTTCATCTTCGTAAATAACCTGTGACGGGATTACTTTATCAACGATTTTACAAAAAATACAATTTGACATGAATATTTAACCTCCAATTCTATTTGGTAACAGTTCGGACTTAACAAAAATAACATAACACTAAATAAAAAAGACAAGCAACACCCAATAAAACTAATCAATATCTCTTGGATATTTATCTCTCATATTTTTTGTCTCTTTAAAAATTTTTGGCCATAACATGGTAAAGCCTATTTAACACTAAATATATGACCTTTTCGTTATTTCAATCGAGTATCGGTAGATAAAATCTTAGATTTTTTCTTTGCTCTTGGAAATGACTGTCTTACTTAAAATTTCATGATCACACTCGTCAATCGTCAAACGATTAGGAGAAATGATGTATAAGAACACCGTATTCTTAAATTCCTCGAAGTAGCGGACATAGATCCTCCCTTGAGTCGTAATCAGGGGAAAGTCCTCTTTATCTCCTTGTTTGAGAGGATTACCGTATTGTATATAGGCCCGGCGATCGCCCTTATATTTATGGACCGGGCTATTAACTAATAGAAAAGAATCAATCTGAGTCCAGTTATCGTATCCTGCGTAACTGACGTTTTTGGTTATCTCATGAGAGAGGATTTCCATGGTCAGCTTTTCTTCGGGACAGCCAAAACTTTGTAAAACGAGGTATTTGTAGTCATACTCCGGTACAGTAAAAACCTCTTCCAGATTAACTTGGCCATCGTCTTCAAAGCCAAATATTTGGTTCTCCGTATTCGCTTTAACGAGGTAACCTCCATAAAAGCTATTAAAATAAGGAGAATCTTCCTGAAAATAGAAAGAAGAACTGGTATTCCAATTGAAAGCCCCAAAATTATAAAGGACTGTAAGAGAAAGGTCTTTCCCCATGTATTGGGAAAATCCTCTGTCATCATTAAAGAGCATGACAAAGGGGTACCAGTCTTTCTTCTCTGTACTATTCCCACCTGGAATATCAATTTTAATGTTTTGTTCTTTCAGCAGACTGTTCGCTTGCTCGTATTTACTGAAAGCGTACATCAAGATATAACTTCTAGCCTGGTAATAGAGAGGTACCTTTAAAAAAAGAACACTTAAGGACAGCATAACAATGACCACTAATCCAACATAGGTTTTCCAACGTTTAAGCATCTCATTTTAATCCTCCATTTTTATATATCACTTATAGTTCATTAATAAAACGTACTATTGATAAGTTGTACTAAATATAAATATTATATCAGTGAATTCTTCCATAATTATTAACAAAATCCTCTATTAATAATCTTTTATGTGTTGTACCAGTCAGACTACAAGATATTCGGGCTGGAACTGACACTCCACGAGGTCGCCAGGTTGCCAATCATGCAAATTCAGTTGAGCAGGAAGTTTTAATTCCAAGTAATTACGAGTATGACCTTTGGCTGATCCGTCGGCGTCTACTCTTTCCACAAGCACTTCCAACGTTTTGCCAATAAACTTTTGGGTATATCGTTGTCGGCTCTCATTTGCCAATTTGATGAAATCGCGTACCCTGACAGATTTAACATTTTTGGGTATTTGATCTGGCATATCTGCCGCAGGCGTTCCCGGACGACGAGAATAGGGGAAAGCATGAATGCTGGCAAATTCACAGCCGGCAATAAAGGTTAAAGCCTCTTGATGCTGTTCTTCTGTTTCACCCGGAAAACCCGTCATGATATCCGCAGCTATGGCAGCCTCGGGTATTCTTTCTCGAATTTGTGCAAGAAGTTGAGCATATTCTTGTGTTGAATAAGGCCTTTTCATCCTTCCCAGGATGACATCCGAGCCACTCTGCAGCGGGATATGAAAATGCGGGCAGATTACTTCTGCAGAGGTAATGATTTCTATAAGCTCGGGTGTGAATTCCATGGGTTCGACTGAGCCCAGTCTAAGTCTAGTCATCCCTTCAATGTTGATTAACTGAGTGATCAGATCTGCCAGATTGATCTCTTCTTTAAAATCCCTGCCATAAGCTCCAATATGTACGCCCGTCAAAACAATCTCTTTGTAACCTGACTTTAATAACTGACGGGTTTCTGCTATGACTTTTTGCGGATCCCGACTGCGAGAAGGTCCTCTGGCGTATGGGACAATGCAATAAGTACAGAACTGGCTGCACCCATCTTGAACTTTAAGCATCGCTCGTGCTCTGCTTTCACTTTCAATCAGAGGGAGTTCTTCATAGATCCATTCCGATTCAAAAGCATCGACCGCTTTGATCGGACTTTTTGGTGTATTGGTGGCTTTATTTTCATCCTGACTTCTGATCGTTCTAAGATGTTTAAGAATGGAGAGTCGATCCTTCGTTCCCAAAATCAGATCAACGCCTTCAAGTTCAGCCACTTCTTCCGGCTTAGTCTGAGAATAACAGCCCATGACAGCTAAAGTACTCTTCGGATGGTCTTTAGCGATCTTCCTGATCAGTTTACGGGATTTACTGCTGCCGGTACCAGTGACAGTACAGGTATTGATGATAATCACATCCGGGTCTTCATCTTCATGAACCATCAGATACCCCTCGCCTGCAAGAAATCCCGCCAGTGCTTCACTTTCAGTCTGATTAACTTTACACCCTAATGTCAGAAAGCATACTTTTGGTTGGCCTGCATTGCTCATTTTACTTCCCCCAGAATGAGATTTGTCCAAATATTATCCGGACTAACCCAGCTCGCCAAAAAAGCTAAGAACCATGACGAGGGCCGTTAAGGCAGCAGTCTCCGTCCTTAAGATCCGAGGTCCGAGTGAAACAGGAAAAGCTTTTAAAATATCCCGGACTTTTGATACTTCTTCAGGTGTAAATCCGCCTTCAGGGCCGATTAATATCGCTATTGGATATTCTGCATTAAAATGGGCCAGAGTATGAGTCATAGAGCGAGTTCTTTCATATTCATAGGGAATAAGCCACTGAGTTTCAGGTGGAAAAACACTTTTTAGTCCTTTCCAGTCCGTAACCTGTTCTACCTTTGGTTCAACCACACGCCGGGATTGCTTGACAGCTTCAGCAGCTATTCTTTGCCAGCGGCAGACCCTTTCCTCCGCTTTTTTGCCTTCAAGCTGAAGAACTGCTCTTTGAGTTCTCAGTGGAACAAATCCCGCCATCCCCAACTCGGTCCCTTTCTGAATGACCCATTCGATTTTTTCCCCCTTGGCCAGCCCCATAACCAAATAAACCTTGATTTTAGCCTCGACCTCAGGGACTTCTTCTTCGGCGATGCGGCAGCAGGCAAACTCTTTATCGATGGCTTCAATAACTCCTGCGTACTGTCGCCCGGTATTATCAAAGCCCACGACTTTATCCCCCGGTTCCAGACGGAGGACTTTAGCCAGATGATGGAGTTCCTCACCCTCAATACTGAAACTGCTTGCTGTTTTACTGCTGATTCTGAAGCGATGCATAATAAACTCATACGCTCCTTTTTAATGACGTATCAAAGATTATTAAATTATTACAAAATAAAACTAGCTTACTTATAAGGGAGGATAATACCCCTTTTAACCTAATTCTCGTACTGTATAGCTATGATGACAATATTAGCATTGATCAAATACTTAGCTCTAATTTGGATAAGACATTCAGATACTACTTAAATTTGGCTGCGATCAGTACCCATCCGGAATTCTCGATTTGATGCACAGGGGCTAGACCTCTTTCATCCAACCGGGCTAAAACCTCTCCCACCCTGGTATCGATCAGACCAGAAGCCATAAAGATTCCGTCCTGTTTCATCAATGTTGGCAATTGTGGTAAAAGCTCAATAATGACATCCGCAATGATATTGGCAATGACCACGTCTGCCTGTCCATTAAATACTTCACCAAGGTTTCCTGCTTTAACACTGATACGATCTGTTACTCCGTTCAGAGCCACGTTTTCGTGCGCGATCTTAACCGCCAGCGTGTCGATATCACCGGCTTGCACCGTCGCCCCCATTTTGGCAGCTGCCACAGCTAAAATGCCAGAACCTGTGCCGATATCGAATACTACTTGTCCCTCTTTGACCAAATCCTCAATAGCTTCCAGACAGAGAGAGGTCGTAGGGTGAGTCCCCGTACCAAAAGCCATCCCAGGATCAATTTCCACTATACGGTCGTCTTCCAGAGGTGTTACGTCTTCCCAGGTAGGCTTTATTAAGAAGTGCCTTCCAATCCGGACCGGTTTGAAATAACGTTTCCATTCGTTAGCCCAATCCTCTTCTTTGACCATGATGGATTCAGATGCAATCACCCAATCCGGAAAGAGTTCTTTCAAAAAGAGCAATTCTTCCCTTAATGATACGAGTCTGCCACTTAAACGCTCATCTTCGGGAAAATAACCTTTAATGACAGATTTTCCTGTTACATCAAGATTATTGAAGACATGGTAATCCCAGATTCCAGAGTTTATGTATTTTTTAATGAGCTCCGGTGCTTCGACCACCACACCCTGGCTCCCCAGTCTATAAAAAAGATCGGTAACAGCTTCTTCTCCTTCCGCTAAAACTGTTACCGCAATTTCCATCCAATTCATGGTTTTTCTCCTTAATCATCCAATACTCTAAAACATCAGCCGATGGCATCTTTGACATTTTCTTTAACCTTATCCCAAAATGACTTCTTACCCATCTGCTGCTCATCTGTGGTTATACGTCCAAATTCTTTAAGGAGTTCTTTTTGTTTATCCGTTAATTTGGTTGGGGTTGTAACAATCACTCTCACATGCTGATCCCCGTTTCCGCCACCCCGACGGTAGGGAACGCCCATGCCTTTGATTCGGAAAACCTTGGAGGTTTGTGTTCCTTCTGGGATCTTCATTTTGACATCACCGTGGATGGTGGGCACATCAATCTCATCTCCCAGGGCCGCCTGGACGAATGTGATTGGAATCTCACAGTAGATATCGTTTCCTCTGCGTTCGAAAAACTCATGGGGTTTAACCAAGAGAACGACATAGAGGTCACCTGAAGGGCCTCCTTTTTCGCCCGCTTCGCCGCGTCCACTAAACCGAAGGCTCAAACCCTCTTCCGATCCGGCTGGAATGTTGACTTCAATCTTTTTGACTTCACGCACCTTGCCACGTCCATTACATTTGCTGCAAGGCGTACTGATAATCGTCCCCTGTCCGTTACAGGCTGTACAGGCTCGGGTTGTCGCTACCTGCCCGAAAGGAGTTCTTTGAATGGATCTGACTTGTCCGGAGCCTCCGCATTGAGAACAAGTTGTGGGATTTGTTCCCGGAGCAGCACCGCTTCCGTTGCATTTGGAACATGTTTCAGAAACCGGGACTTCTATATCCTTTTTGACTCCAAAGGCGGCTTCATGCAAGGTGATAGTAAGATCGTACCTTAAATCTGCACCTCTGGTAGGCCCCTGCCTCCGGGCACCACCACCCATACCACCGCCAAAAAACATTTCAAAGATATCGCCCAGGCCAAAATCAGCGAAGTCTGAGAAGTCACCGAAACCGCCAAATCCACCCTGACCGTTAAAATCAACACCAGCATGACCGTATTGGTCGTATTTTGCCTTCTTTTCAGGACTGCTTAAGACTGCATAAGCCTCGGTCGCTTCTTTAAAGCGCGCTTCAGCCTCTTTATCGTTTGGTTTGACATCCGGATGATTCTCTTTCGCGATCTTCCTGTAAGCTTTCTTTATCTCATCCTGACTGGCTGATTTGCTTACACCCAAAACCTCATAATAATCTCGTTTCATGATGTTGGTCGTAACTCCTCCCTATTTAGCGATACCGGAGACTCGAATGCAAAATGCCGAGTGGGCACAAAGTTCCCCTTGCGCCCCTAGGCTTTATCTCCAATATAACATTATACTGCTTTTGAGGATTTAATGCTAAACATTTTCAACAAAATCATTGTATATGACACCAGATTCTCATGATTCAAATATGGTTTATACTCCAGATTCTTTTATATTGCAGATAGTTTGTATGGGATTATTTATCCTTATCGACTTCAGTATACTCAGCATCTACGACATTGTCGTCAGCTTTGTTGTTATCCGCGCCTGTACTTTGAGCTCCGGGGTTTGGGCCAGCTCCTTGTTGGCCTTGAGCTTCAGCAGCCTGCTGCTGATACATCTTCTCCACGTAAGGATAAAGTATCTTGGTTAATGCTTCGGATTTAGCCTTGATTTCCTGAACATTGTCAGTACCGGCAACACTCTTAAGTTCTTCAGCGGCCTTCTTGATATTTTCTCTTTCAGCAGCGTCGCCCTTGCCTTCAAAGTCCTTTAATGTCTTTTCAGCCTGGTAGG
>CAYZDF010000022.1:0-3383 GCA_964477085.1 uncultured Gracilibacteraceae bacterium
TCAGCAGCGTCGCCCTTGCCTTCAAAGTCCTTTAATGTCTTTTCAGCCTGGTAGGCTAGGGAATCCGCTTCATTCCTGGCATCGATCAATTCTCTCTGCTTCTTGTCCTGTTCTGCGTTTGACTCAGCATCTTTACGCATCTTCTCAATCTCTTCTTTACTTAAGCCGGTCGATGCCGTGATGGTAACCTTCTGTTCATTTCCGGTCGCCATATCCTTAGCGGAGACGTGAACGATACCATTCACATCGATATCAAATTTAACTTCGATCTGAGGTACTCCTCTGGGTGCAGGTGGAATACCGGTCAGTTGGAAACGGCCAAGGGTCTTATTATAGGTGGCCATCTCACGCTCACCCTGAAGGACGTGAATATCGACCGAAGTCTGGCTGTCTGCAGCCGTAGAGAATACCTGAGACTTAGTGGTCGGAATCGTGGTGTTCCGCTCGATAATCCTGGTGAATACACCGCCAAGGGTCTCGATACCCAGGGAAAGCGGAGCAACGTCAACCAGAACGATATCTTTCATTTCACCGCCCAGAACACCGCCCTGAATAGCAGCACCAAGGGCTACCACTTCATCAGGGTTAACCCCTTTGTGTGGCTCTTTAGCACTGATTCGCTTGATCGCTTCCTGAACAGCAGGGATACGGGTTGATCCTCCTACAAGGATAACCTGATCAATTTCCTTAAAGGAGAGTTTGGCATCTTCCATCGCCTGTCGAGTTGGGCCCATGGTGGCTTCCACCAGGTCTGCCGTCAGTTCTTCAAATTTTGCCCGAGTGATATTCATGTCCAGATGAAGCGGGCCTTCTGCGGACATGGTGATAAACGGCAGATTGATGTTAGTCTGGGTTACGCCGGAAAGTTCAATTTTTGCTTTTTCAGCTGCTTCTTTTAGACGCTGCATGGCCATACGGTCTTTGGAAAGATCGACTGCATTGCTCTTTTTAAATTCTGATACAATGTAATCCATCAGCCTTTGATCGAAGTCGTCTCCGCCGAGATTGTTATTACCGCTGGTTGCTTTAACTTCAACCATACCCTGGCTGAGTTCAAGGATGGAAACGTCAAATGTTCCACCACCGAGGTCATAAACCAGTACGGTTTGATCATTTTCTTTATCCAGCCCATAAGCGAGAGCCGCAGCCGTCGGTTCGTTGATAATCCTCAAGACTTCCAGACCCGCAATCGTACCTGCATCTTTGGTTGCTTGGCGTTGGGAGTCGGTGAAGTAGGCAGGAACGGTAATGACGGCTTGTTTAACAGTGGTACCCAGATATGCTTCTGCATCAGACTTCAGCTTCTGAAGAATCATCGCTGAAATTTCCTGGGGAGTATAAGATTTATCAAGTAGGGTGACCTTATGGTCTGATCCCATATGACGCTTAATAGAAATCACTGTGTTATCGGGGTTGGATACAGCTTGGCGCTTGGCTACCTGGCCGACAAGTTTTTCTCCGGTCTTGGAAAAACCGACAACTGACGGGGTAATACGGGCACCCTCAGGATTTGGAATGACAACAGGTTCTCCGCCTTCTAATACTGCCACACAGGAGTTGGTTGTACCTAAGTCGATACCAATTACTTTACTCATTTTATATTTCCTCCTTTATTCTTCTAAAAGATATAAAGCCTAATTTTCAACTTCTAGCTTGAAACTTTAACTCTGCTGGGTCTAAGAACTTTATCCTTAAGGTAATAACCTTTCTGCAGTTCTTCCAGAACAAAATTCTCACCTTGATCAGATTCCTCCCTGAGTAAAGCTTCATGGAGGTTAGGATCAAATTCCTGACTGACAGCTTCAATGGTCTTAAGCCCTTCATCCTCAAGCACTTTATGAAACTGTCTGAGGATCATCTCGATTCCCTGAGACAAGGACTCAAAATCCTTATTATTGCGGCTGGACTCAACCGCCCTTTCAAAATTATCCAATACAGGAAGCAGAGAAAGGATCATTCTTTCTGAAGCATACTTGGCTGCTTCCTCTTTTTCCTTCTGGGTTCTCTTACGGAAGTTATCAAATTCGGCCTTCAGCCTTTGCATGTGTTGATAGTATTCTTCAGCTTTGGCCTGACTCTCTTCAAGTTCCTTTTGCAGGGTACTTAATTCATTATTCTCTGTGTCCATCGCAGGAGAATCAATATTCTCCTCTTTAACCTCCTGCAAGTTATCCACATCCTGAGTCTTTTGTTCTCTCACAGAACCGCCTCCTTTCTAAGTCCTGATTCTTCGATGCTTATTGGTAAGCATCTCCGTGAGACTCTTAGTCAAATAATCAACGATGGTAATCGCTTTGCTGTAGTCCATCCGGGTAGGGCCTAATACACCGATCGAACCGATTTGTTTACCGTTGATATGGTAAGTGGCTGAGATCACGCTGCAGTCTTTAAACACTTCATCAGGGTTCTCAGATCCAATAGTAATACTCATACCATTGTTGTCAGATTTTAACAGCTCTATGAGTTTACTGTTCTCCTCAAAGACAGAGAAGAGATTCTTAACTTTGTTTAGATCCCGGAATTCCGGCTGGTTCAGCATATTAAGAGTTCCACCCAAGTAGATCCGATCAGAACCAATACCATCTTTATCGTCAAACATCCGCTCCAGGACACTCATCATGCCATCGATCATGCGACGCTTCTTGGAAAGCTCGCTGTAGATCTCATTGATAAGACCTCTTTTGAGATCCTGAACACGGGTACCACTCATTTTTTCGTTAAAGATATTGGCTAGAATCTGCAGTTCTTCTGGTGTGGTATCATGACCGATTTCTACGATATTATTCTCTACCGAACCATTTTCTTTTACCGTAACCATAATCGCTTTACCCTGTTCATAGGGTAAAAAATAGAGTCGTTTGAGGACACTATTCCTGCTCTTGGGTCCCATGACAAGACTGGTTAAGCTGGTAACCTGAGAGATCAATTTTCCTGTGTATTCGATTACTTCCTGGACTTCATTCAACCGGTGTGTAATCTCCTGGTTAATCGTCTTTTGTTCTTCTTCATTTAACACCATGGGGTCCATCAGATAATTAACATAGTAACGGTAACCTGAATCTGAAGGTATCCTACCTGCCGAGGTATGTGGCTGTTCAATGAGTCCCAGCTCTTCCAGATCAGCCATCTCGTTGCGGATCGTTGCAGGAGAAACTCCAAGCTCAAACTTCTTAGAAATCGTCCTTGAGCCAACGGGTTCGGCGGTGGCGATATAATCCTGCACAATGGCTTTCAGTATTTTTTGCTTCCTCTCATCCATTTCCACAAGGCCACCTCCAAGTTGTTAGCACTCTCATCAGGTGAGTGCTAATATTCTGACCTTACATTAGCACGAAGGTAAAAGATTGTCAAGATTATATTGGTAATTTTAATGGATGAATTTA
>CAYZDF010000022.1:3483-24598 GCA_964477085.1 uncultured Gracilibacteraceae bacterium
GCACGAAGGTAAAAGATTGTCAAGATTATATTGGTAATTTTAATGGATGAATTTAGTGTTTTTCAAAAGCATTCTTACTGAATAAAATCCAGAATAATTGAATTCGCGATGAAATAATAAGAGGGGTTAATCATCAGTCTTTCTTCAGACAAAAACAAGACGTTTCTATCCATATAGTTTGCCATAATCTGGCCATAAATATCCTGAATGTTGAACATAAATTTGTTATTAAACTCTCCGATATCGATACCTTTGGCTGTTCGAAGTCCAAGCATCATGTATTCGGAGATAAGCTGTTTTGGAGTAAGAACCTCCGTCTCCTCTAGGTCAAAAGGTTTCTTCTCGGATTTAAGCATTCGGGTGTAGGCTGTAATATTCTCGATGTTCTTGGTTCTTATCGCCTGTATACAGGAAACAGCACCAGGGCCTAAGCCAATATAGTCCTCACTCCGCCAGTAGGATAAATTATGCCGACATTCATAACCCTGTCTGGCAAAGTTGGAGATCTCGTAATGGTCATACCCTTTTTCCTGCAGAAAGCCGACAGCCCATTCATACATATCAGCCTGCAGGTCATCATCAGGAAGAAAATCTTCACGCTTTACTGGTGATTCCAGGTCACTTTGGATTTCAAAGGGATGCTCTATAGAGAGCTCAAATGTGCTTTGGGTAAGATGATTGGAAGAACAGGTAGAATTCCAGGTCTTTTGAGCCGTTTGCTCTGACAAGTATCTTCTCCCCAATGGTGTATCCTCTTCCAAGGTCAGGGCATAGATGGATAGGTGTTGTGGTGATAATTCCACTGCTCTATTAAGCGAGTCCTGCCAGTCTTCCATGATTTGTCCGGGCAAACCAAAGATAAGGTCCAGATTAAGGTTGCTAAAGCCGGCCCGTCTGACGAGACTTACAGCTTGATCAATGTCTTTGGATGTATGTATCCTTCCGATTTTCTTCAACAGGATGTCGTTGTAGCTCTGAACACCTAAGGATATACGGTTTATTCCATAGTTTTTCAGAACATCCAACTTTTCAGCATCTAGTGTCCCTGGATTGGCTTCAACAGTCTTTTCAATGTTTGGTTTGTCTTGAATAACAAAATGCTGATGGATCTCACCCAGTAATCGATCCAGTTGGTTAGGGCTAAGGACGGTAGGCGTACCACCTCCTAAGAAAAGAGAAGAAACCCCATGAGGGGCTTCCATATTGCGTAAAGCTATTTCTCGTTTTACCCCGCTGAGATAAGAAGATATCAAATCTGAATCTCCGTAAAACTGTTTGTTCCGCACTTGCACTGCGGAAAGAGGAAGCGAATAAAACGTACAGTAGGAACATTTTTTTAGACAAAACGGTACATGAACATAAAGTGACGTCATTATTATCCCACCATATTATTGTGATCAGCCAATTATCTTTTCTGATTATCTTTTAAAATTAGGCATAAATTCAGTTGAAAAAAACATTTATTGACTTAACGGATCAGTCATCATCCATCTTGAGAACAGCCATAAAAGCATCTTGTGGAATTTCCACGTTTCCAACCTGTTTCATGCGCTTTTTACCTTCTTTTTGTTTCTCCAACAGCTTTCTCTTACGGGAAATATCACCGCCATAGCACTTGGCCAGAACATCCTTCCGCATGGCCCGGATATTTTCTCTGGCGACGACTTTTGAGCCAATAACTGCTTGTACCGGTATTTCAAACATTTGACGGGGAATGAGACCGCGCAGCTTTTCCACAAGCTTCCTTCCCCTCTGGTAGGCTTTATCCCGATGCACGATGAAAGAAAGTGCATCGACTATTTCACCGTTTAGCAGGATGTCCAGTTTAACCAGATTGGCAATTTTATAACCAATCAGTTCATAATCTAATGATGCATAGCCTTTGGTTCTGGATTTCAGCTGGTCGAAGTAATCATAGACGATCTCACTTAAGGGCAGCTCGTAGTAGAGGCTGACCCTCGCTTCCGTGATATAGTCCATATTGATGAAGGTTCCCCTTTTCTCCTGATTCAACTCCATGATTGTACCAACATATTCAGAAGGAACCATAATGGAAGCCTTGACCATGGGTTCTTCAATGGATTCGATTCTGCCTTCAGGTGGCAGCAAAGCAGGGTTATCAATCAGGATCTGTTCCAGATTGGTGGTATTCACCCGATAAACAACGCTCGGGGCCGTGGTGATGATGGAAAGGCCAAACTCCCTTTCCAGTCTTTCCTGGATAATCTCCATATGGAGCAGACCTAAAAAGCCGCAGCGGAAACCGAATCCAAGTGCTGCCGATGTTTCATTCTCATACATCAGACTGGCATCGTTTAATTGAAGTTTTTCCAAGGCATCTTTTAATCGATCATAATCGGATGTTTCCACAGGATAAAGTCCGCAGAACACCATGGACACTGCTTTACGATAACCAGGCAGTGGCTCGGGTGCAGGTCGGTCAGCATTCGTCACAGTATCGCCTACCCGGGTATCACCGACGTTTTTGATGCTACCGGCAATATAGCCTACCTGCCCGGCCCTTAACTCCTCAATAATAGTCATGGCCGGAGTAAATACCCCGACTTCGGTAATTTCAAAGACTTTGCCCGAAGACATCATCTTGATATTCGTTCCTTTGGCCACTTTGCCGTCAAATACCCGGATATAAGGAATTGCCCCTTTATAGGAATCAAACTTGGAGTCAAAGATTAATGATTTCAGTGGCTTTTCGTCATCTCCTTTGGGGGGCGGGATGCGTTTAACGATAGCTTCAAGAATTTCTTCAACACCCAGTCCACTTTTGGCAGAGGCCAGAATGGCGTCACTGGCATCAAGACCGATCACATCTTCGATTTCTTGTTTGACCCGATCCGGTTCAGCACTCGGTAAATCAATTTTATTAATCACAGGGATGATCTCCAGATCATTTTCCAAAGCCAGATAAACATTGGCCAGGGTCTGTGCCTCAATCCCCTGTGCTGCATCAACGACAAGCAGTGCTCCCTCGCAGGCGGCCAGACTTCTCGATACTTCATACGAAAAATCCACGTGCCCGGGAGTATCTATTAGGTTCAGTTCATATACCTCGCCGTCTTTTGCCTTGTAGCGCAGCCGAACCGCTTGCAGCTTGATGGTGATCCCCCGTTCTCTTTCCAGATCCATGGAATCAAGCACTTGCTCTTTCAGCTCACGGGTCGACAATGTCCCTGTATATTCAATCAGACGGTCAGCCAACGTGGACTTGCCGTGATCGATATGGGCAATAATAGAAAAATTTCGTATTTTAGACGACGCTTGTGCCATTGTTTATTTCTCTCCCCAAATATATTACAGCACATAATTATAACAAAAAAACGCACCTTAAAGCAATATGCGCCAATAGATACGTTATCAGAGAACAATCCTTTAGCAACGCGTCCATATATAGATTCATGTACAGATCCAAGCTTAGTATGAACCAGAACCGTATATCATGGACATTTAGAACAGGATGTTTCCCTGTTTAAAAATATTGAAAGGTAAAAATGACTTTTGGCTTTGAAGCATTTAGAAGCGTGGATTGTTTTCTTATCTTTTAAGTTTACGTCCGATCATGTTCATGGCCATCGCATACTCTTCCATCTTAAGCAAGCGGGTCATCAGAGCAAAGAAGACGGCTCCAACTAATCCTCCGCTTACCAGCACGACCAAAGAGCCAAATTTATTGATTCCCAGCCATGGTGTTAAAAGATCCGCCCAGAACATAACGATCACACCCATAACAGCTGCTGCCACTAACGTTTTGAAAAAAGTAACTAGAATCCGTTTTCCATCGATCCTGCCTAAGATGCGGCGAAGTATGGCAAAAAGAAGAAGCATCTGGATCAAGGCCCCGAGAGTAACGGCCAAAGCTAACCCACCGTGGGCCAGGGGGCCGACAAGGACATACATCCAGACAATACTGGCAGCCATCGCAATAACTCCCAGGATAACAGGCATCCAAGTATTCTGCAAAGCGTAAAACGCTCTCGGTAGTATTTGAATAATAGCTTGAGCGGTAATCCCCAGTGTGAAATAGAATAGAGGAACAGCCGTGGCTTCCGTATCCGCAGGACCAAACTCCCCATGCTCAAAAAGCACCCGTATCAAGGGAAATCGAAGGACAACCATTCCAATCGATATCGGAACCGTGATAAAGATAATGAGCCTGATGGCACCGGAGATCGTTTCCAGGAAATCTTTCAGTTTTTTTAAGGCTGCCTGCTCGGACAGGGTTGGAAATACAGCTACCCCGATGGCTAAAGCGAATATTCCGACCGGTAATTGGAAAAGGCGATAAGAATACCAGACAGCCGTGAGGCTTCCGGGGACCAGTGCTGAGCCCAGATTGGAATTGACGATAACCTGAAATTGGTTCAAGGTATACATGATAATAATGGGCAAAGAAAGCAGCACAATCTTCTTAACCCCTGGATGTTTAAAATCAATAATAGGATAATAGTGAAGTCCTACCCGACGGAGAGCGGGAACCTGTACCAGGAAATTGGCAGCAGCTCCAATTACTACCCCAAGAGCAAACCCTGCAATACTCCGGGCATCTCCGGAATCGGCAAAAATTGCTCCGAACAGGATGATACATGCATTGTAGAGAACGGTTCCGATGGCTGACGGCCAAAATATCTTATAGGAATTAAGAATACCCATGGTGATCCCGCTCAAAGCCAGTATTACGGGTTGGAGCAGGAGAATCCGGGTAAGATAGACGGCCAGCTCCTGGTTCTCAGGCGTGAAACCCGGAACCTGAAGCATAATGAATTTTGGAGTTAGAATCATCGCCATGATGACTAGACAACAGAGAAAGAGGAATATCAGGTTGGTAACCGAGCTAACCACCTTCCAACCTTCTTCTTCTTTTCCCTTAGCGATGTATTCGGAGAGAACGGGAATAAAGGCAGCACTTAATACCCCCCCGACTAAAAGCCAATAGAGAAGGTCAGGGAGGATAAATGCTGTGTTATAAGCGTCAGTCGCACCGGTCTTGCCAAAAAGGCCAGCCATCAATGATTCGCGGACAAAACCCAGGAATCTCGATACCAGATTAGCAACCATTAAAAAGCCTGCCACTTTGATCATTTTTTGGGTATTAGACATTCGCAGTACCCTCAAAAAACTTTATCACGAATCTACATTCGCTAAGATGTCTTCCTAAATATATTCCTATTTAAAATTATTACACATTCATATAGCATAAAAATCATGGCTACTGCGAATTATATCACTTTTCCAGATAAGCCTTCAATACTTCGGCTAAAGGTTCAGTTACCGCCATAGCTTCCTCCATGGTATTCAACTGGCTTCCGATCTCGAAGAGGAGGGCCCCGTTGGTTAGATGCTGGTTGTAACGAGCTTCGGAAGCATATCGGATCTTGGTAAAGAACAAGCCCGGATACTTCTCTTCGGCAATGCTCATGATTTCATCGGCGATCTTATTATTCTTTTCCCAATTGGGGTTCTTCTGTCCTAAAACAATCATCACTTTCGCTGTCTCTGTTCCATTGATGTTAACGGTTGATTTGCCCACTTGCGGCGGAAGTCCATCGCGGTGGATATCCAGGAGGATTCTGATGGTTGGGTTCTCCTCCAAAAGCTTTTTGGCAGTCTGGTATGAATGGTCGTAAGATTCGATATATATCTTATCATTGACCTCGGTACTATGAGTGGTCAAGATTCCCTTCTTGAGCAGCTCTTGGGTTAAAATCTTTCCGAACTCCACGATTTCGCCGTTTTCCCCGCCTGATACCCGATCTTCACCCCCATCACCTGCATATGACTCTGCGTTATGCGTATGGTAAATACCTACCAAAACATCGTGTTTACTAGTAATTGGAGCTGGTTCGTTATAAAAAGGATTATCCAGCGGTTCGAGAATAGGACCCTCCATCTCAGGGTCGTTGGGGTAATAAGCCCATCCGATCCAAGGGAGACCTTCTTTAGGGGGTGCATAAAAACTTAGAAAATAGGTCCGGGCGTCAGAAATATTAACACCAGTCAAAAGATACATTCCTAAGCCAGCTACTGAATAACGAACACTGTTGATATATTCGCGTTCAGGCTGAGACAATCCTGGAACTCCTTCTAATAAGACCATTTCAAAAGGGAAGCTCTTTTCAGACAGGAGCCTGATCAGATGGTGTGAGCTATCATTGGTTATACTAAAATGTAAAAAGAAGACAAAGATGGCTAAAAAGACTATGATTCCAACCGTTCTTACCCAGGTGTTTTGATAAAACAAGGTGCACTCCCCCCTTCCATAATTAGGAATATGTGGGACAGCCCCTGCTTAGAACTCAAGCCAAACATCATATTAAAAATCGAGCCTACCTCGCTTTACCGAGGTAGGCTTCCTGAATGGATTCATCCGTAATTATATCCAAAGAATTACCCTTAAGAGTAATTCTGCCTCTTTCCATAACAAGAACACTATCTGCTACTTTTAGGGCGGATTTGGTGTTTTGTTCGACGAGAACAATAGTTACGCCCGTTTTTTTTAACTCAATTAAGATAGACATGATCTCTTTAACAACCATGGGAGCCAATCCAATGGAGGGTTCATCGAGCAGCAAGAGCTTGGGACGGGCCATCAAACCCCTGCCGATAGCAAGCATCTGCTGGAGTCCACCGCTTAAACTGCCTGCCTGATCCTTTTCTCTACCCTTTAAAGCCGGGAAGATTTCTAGAACTTCTTTCACATCCTGGTGAATATGGTCTTTATGCCTCCGATAACGACTAAAAGCACCGAGTAACAGATTATCCTGAACTGTCAAAGCCCCAAAGATTTCTCTTTTTTCCGGAATGAGACTAATTCCTTGTCCGACGATCTTTTCTGCCGCAAGACCTGTGATCGGCTTTTCTTTAAATACTATTTCCCCGGATTTAGGCCGGTATAATCCTGCTACGGTACCCAAAAGCGTACTCTTTCCTGCTCCGTTTGCACCGATGATAGATAATAGTTCGCCCTCTTTAACTGTAAAAGAAACATCTTTCAGTGCCTGGACATATCCATGATAGACCACAAGATTAGTAATCCTAAGCAATCTGTTCATCCTCCCCCAGATAGGCTTTAATAACTTCCCGATTCACTTGGATTTCTGCGGGGGTACCTTCAGCAATGACTTCTCCAAAATTCAATACGACAATCTTGTCGGCTGCTTCCATCACTGTCTCCATATCATGCTCAATGAGTATCATGGTTGTTCCTTTATTCCTGAGCTTCTTAAGATAAGCGGTTAAAACTTCGGATTCTGCCACGTTCAATCCGGCTGCCGGTTCATCTAAGAGCAATACTTTCGGTTCTGAAGCAAGGGCTCGAGCTATTTCCAAAAGTCTTTGCTGTCCAAAGGGCAAATTAGCTGCTGTACTCCCGGCTTCCTGGGCTAAACCAATTTCTTCAAGTAGCTGGTTAGACAGCTCTCGCACTCTTCTTTCTTCCCGACATTTTTCTGGCAGAGAAAAAATTGACCGGATAAAACCTTTCTTTCCCCTAAGATAAGCCCCTGCCATGACATTTTCTAAAACGGTCATACTATTAAAAAGCTGTAGGTTCTGGAAAGTACGCGTAATACCGGTCGATGCAGTCTGATGCTGTTGTAAACCGGCAATATCTTTACCTTTTAACCTTATCATGCCGTTATCTGGTTTAAGCGTACCCGTTATGAGGTTAAAAATGGTGGTTTTTCCTGCCCCGTTAGGACCGATAAGAGCAACAATGCTGCCTTCCCCAACTTCAAAACCGACATCCCGAACCGCTGTAATCCCACCGAAATGTTTGGTTACGCCACTTAATTCCAAGAACATATTATTTTCCTCCTTACAGCAGTAAAAAAGCAATGTTTTAACCTAAAACTTCTTTCACTAACATTATGCTTTGTAATCTGATGCTGCATTTATCAACAACTCATCCTTGCTGATTTCCTGCCTTGAAGCTGATATACCTTCCTAAGCTGCTAAGTCCCTTTGGCTGATAGATCATTAATACAACGAGGATGATGCCATAAATTATTATTTGATATTCGCCACCCGCATCAGGAATGATAAGTGGAACCACCTCTCTTAAAAATTCCCCCAGAGCAACGACCACAACAGCCCCGATTAAAGGCCCCCAGAATGTTCCCAGTCCGCCGATGACCGCCATCAGAACAAATTGAACAGAAGCATGAAAGCTAAAAGGTGATGGGCTGATAAATGTTACATAGAACGCATATAGACCTCCTGCCAATCCGGCCAGAAGAGCACTGAAAATAAACGCTTGCAGCTTGAGTCTGGCACAGTCAACACCGGCGTTCTGGGCTGCATATTCACTCTCGCGAATGGCGCACAAGGCACGGCCGGTACGGGAATTTATCAAGTTTCTAATACCGATTAACACCAACACCAGAATCATCCATACCAAAAGAAAGAATTCCTGATCACTGTCAATGGTTAACCCTCCGAAAACCAGATGCGGTATGCCGCTTAAGCCGGAAGGTCCACCGGTTAGTTCCCCGCCTTCGTTAAAAGCTATATGCACTAAAATACCAAAACCGAGTGTTGCTAGAGCCAGGTAAAGTTCACGCAATTTTAAGGTCTGCTTCCCCATCACGGCTGCAACAATTCCCGGAAGGATAATTGAAGCCAAAAGGGCCAAAACAGATGGCCAATGAAAATGAGTCGTTAGAATACCGGCGGTATACCCTCCTAAGCCAAAAAAAGCGGCATGACCGAAAGAAACCTGACCGGCGTACCCCATCAGGATACCCAGCCCCTGAACAATAATGGCATAAAGACCAATCACCACCAGCATGCTGAAAACATAATTACTTTGCACGATGAGTGGAACAATAATTAAGAGGACAAGAATGAGTAATCCGCTATATTTTCTAATCATGATTTTCACCTCATGCCAGCTATTTTTTTGTAAGAACTGTTTTGCTAACACATCCGAAAGCACTCGTTTCAATTTTTCTTCATCTCATCTTAGGTGAGCATTATATTTTGCGTTCCTTGAGAGCCGATAGAATACCCTCCGGTCTGATTAATAGAACCCCTAAGAGGATCAGGATAGAGATCGCATCCTTTAAGCCGGAAGAAATGAGTCCCGAACTGAAAGCTTCCAAAACGCCGAGTAATATACCCCCGACGACTGCCCCGCCGATACTGCTTAATCCCCCGATAGCGGCCGCAACAAAGCCTTTGACTCCCAACATAAATCCCATGTCATACGTCACCATCGTTATGGGGGCGATACTTACGCCCGCGGCTGCACCCAGCCCGCCGGCAGCGATAAAGGCCAAAAGGGAAATGGTGTTTAGATTTATACCTTGAAGCCTGGCTCCAATGGGACTGTGGACTGAAGCTTTAACGGCTTTACCCCAGTAAGTTAAGCCGAAAAATATACTGACGCCTGTCAAGGTCAGAATCGCTAAGCCTAGAATCCAAATACTTTGGGGATTCAAGGCAGCTCCTCCCATCATGAGAGGGCCGCCTTGAATAAAAGCAGGGAGAGTATAGGTTTCTGTACCCCAAACGAGAAGGGCCAGACCCCTAAGAGAAATAGAAATTCCTATCGTGATAATGAGCATGGCTAAGCCACTTGCACCACGGGCTTTATTGACGGTAAGTCTCTCAATTACCCCCGCTAAGAAAGCGGTAAGGATAATTGAAATAATTAAGACAGCAGCCAGAGGTAATCCTTGGCTTTTTAAGCTTATGGCTAGTAGAGCACCAATGACGACAAATTCCCCCTGAGCAAGATTTAGTATGCCTGTAATATTAAAGGTAATAACCAGTGTTAAAGCGATGAGGGAATAAATACTTCCTAACGTTAGCCCGCTGAATAATAGTTGCAGTAATTGTTCTCCCATTTATTATAAACTCCCGTTATTTAATAAGTTTCCATTCTCCGTTTTCAATCTTTACCATGACGGCAGAATCTTCCTTAAGGCCGTTATGATCCTGGGCCGACATATTAAATACCCCTGAAATTCCAGTCAGACCCTGAGTATTTTCCAGAGCATCCCGGATACCGGCCTTGTCAGGTCCTGCCTTTTCCAGGGCACTCACTAAGAGGCTTAATCCATCCCAGGCATAACCGCCAAAGGAATTGGGAGACTTGCTGTATTTTTGGTTATAGTCCGTGATATAGCTTTGAAGGACTTTTTTCTGTGGGTCACTGTCCAATATTTGCTCTGCTACGGTGAGCTTGCCGATCGGAAGAATAACGCCGTCCGCTGCTCCCTGGGCCAAATCGATAAAGTTCTGATTCCCAACGCCATGGCTGTGGATCAAAGGAATACTAAGTCCCAGGTCTTTATAATTCTTGGTTAAAATGGATGCTGAAGGTGGAATAGCCCATACGATAACCGCCTGAGCGTCACTGGCCTTAACGTTTGTCAATTGCGGAGTCATGTCTTTATCACCGGCGTCAAATTTTTCTTCGGCGACAATGGTAATACCGCTATCTTTAGTTGCTGCCGCAATAGCTTTTTTGCCGTTATCGCCATAGGCATTATTCATATGCATAAAAGCGATTTTTGTCAGATTATTTTGTTCAAGATATTCCATGATTTTGCTGATCATAATAATATCGCTCTGAGCCGTCTTAAATACCCACTGCCTTTCAGCAGCCGGTTCTACAATGCTGCTGGCCGCTGCCAGAGAAATCATTGGAACCTGCTCGCTTTGAACGGTCTTGATCATGGCCATGGAGGTTCCACTGGAGCTAGCGCCCAAGATCGCTAAAACGCCTTTTTCAATAAGTGTTTTGGTCGTTAGTACCGCTTCCGTCTCATCACTTTTGTTATCCATAACTATGAGTTCCAGGGGATGGCCCTGTACACCGCCATTGGCATTAATCTTATCCACCATCATTAGCAACGTGTCTCTTTCCGGAACCCCTAAGGAAGAGGAATTCCCGCTGATATCTAAGACTGCACCGATTTTATAAGCTTCTTTCCCGGATGCGTTGTTAGAGGGTGCAGCCTTATCAGAACCGCATCCACCGATCAGCAAAGTCATGATCATCATGACAACTACTAAAAGTTTGATTTGAGAACATTTTTGAACCTTTTTCATTCCGCTCACTCCTTTTTTTCATACCAAAAGATAATAAAATAAGCCACAGCCTTCGCCGGGACGAAAGCTGTGGCCTTCCGCGGTACCACCCCAATTGGTTAATCAGATTAACCCTCTCATAAGGTACGGGAATAGAACCAGCCTGCTCTATGAAGAGGAGATCCGCCTGACCAACTTGGCCATAAACTAAAAAAACTTTTCAATCCCTGAAGGGACGAAAAGTGTTTCGCGGTACCACCCTAATTAGGTCCATAAGACCTCTCTTTCAGCAGGTACGGGAATAATATTCCTTATACCTCCTTCCTTTTAACGGTGGAAGTTTCCGTTTGAACCTACTTGCCTGATGGTTTCAGTTCAACAGTTCGGAGGTGAACCTTCGACGGGTGATCCTTAGAAGCGCTTTCAGTCTACGACGCTTCCTCCCTGAAAAAGCCAATCCGTGTACTTTACCTCGTCATTACCTTTTACACAGCAATTTTTAACTTTGTGTTTTACATTATAACAGTTTTTTATAATTGGTCAATACTTTGATAGATAAAAAATATTCTCAAAATCCGCCATTCAAAACCTAATTTTTTACTTAATTTTCTTGCATATACCTTGGAAAATATGATAAAATATTTTTTGCGTAAAAAAACGTACGGTAGATCGTTTTGAAGGGGGTGACTTACATGCCAAATATTAAATCAGCTATTAAAAGAGTCCAACTGAGCAAGTTGCAAAATGCTAATAATACCGCTGCCAGATCTGCCTTGAAAACTGCTATTCGTCGTTTTGAGGAAGCTATCGCTAATAACGCAGAAAATGCTGCTGAAGCTCTGCAAAAGGCTTCCCGCGCACTTGACAAAGCAGCTGCTAACGGCTTAATTCATAAAAATAAAGCTGCTCGCAAGAAGTCCAGGATGACTAAAAAATATTCACAGACCACTAACAAAGCAAGCTGATACATTTAAACGTAAAGCTGACAGTAGAATACTGTCAGCTTTTTTTGTTGATGTTATCTGTTACTGGTATTCAGTTAACTCTCATATCCCGTTCGCTCTGTCATTTTATCGAGTTCATTCTGTAATCCACCATTGTTGTACCATCGATTTTTGCATTAGCAAATACTGAATAGATCAAGCTAGGATCTTTTCTTCATGTTATCTATTACAAAAGCGAATGATCATCATTTCTAAAAGGAGATGAGGATTACCTCCACTGCTCTTTAAAGCCAGTTCGGTCTGCAGACAATCTTCCATGGCCTCACATAGTTTTTCAGGTGAAAAGCCAGCAGCCTGGCGAAAGATTTTGTTTCCTTCAAAGGATGAACGTATCCCTGTTACTTCCATCAGCTCTTGGACAGTACCCTTTCTTTTCCTAATTATACTTCCGGCCAGAAGCAAGCGTATCTGACGAACAATCATGGTATGAACTTTAAGATAGTATTCTTGACTTAGAACCTCTGAGAGCTTTTGAATCGCTTCTCGGGAATTCCCGCCTGCAATGGCATCGAGCATCGTAAAAACGGTTGTTTCAATGAGAGAAATGCAGACTTCATTGATATCTTCTTTGCTGATCTCCTTCTTACCATCGCCGATATATAAGCTCAACTTTTCCAGCTCCTGGCTCAGAATTCCAGTATGGTGTCCTACGCACTCGAGCAGATAAGTCGCAGTCCCCGTATTGATCGTTTTTCCTCGTAACCTGACCTGATTCTGAATCCATACCAGCCAATCAGTATGCCCTTTAGGATAGGTAAATTCCAGTACTTTTCCTGATTTGGTTATCTCTTTGTACAGCTTCCTTCCCCTGTTGACCTTTTCAGAAATGAGCAGCAGACAGGTTCCCGGGTTAGGATTTTGACAGTAAGCTAGTAAAAGATCGGTATTAGATCCTTCACTTTCCCCTGTTATTCCTGCTCCGGCACTGTCACTATCCTCTTCTCCCGTGTCAGATTTCGTTTTCCCCTGGTTAAAATACGGGATATCGTCAACAATAACCAGTCTACGAGAAAAAAAGGATGATGTATTAGCCGCTTCCGCCACTTCCTCAGGGGCAATGTCTTTCCCTAAAAAACAATCTATCCCACTTCCGGAAGGGTCTTCAGCCAAAAAAACCGCTTTCAGAGCCTTTAAAGCCTCGATTAGGGAATATCGATCCTCCCCATACCAAAGATAGATGGGAGGAAGTTGGTTTTGTTCAATGTCTCTCATGACTATTTCTAAAGACATGTGATCACACCTGGTACTTTCTTCTGCATTTTTGGGTAAAACATCTGGCGTCTATTCTAATAATTTCGCCAAAAATATAACAGTTCCTTCAAAAGCCATGTTAAATCATGCAATAGCAGTAAACCTAACTTGAAAGTAATAATATTTTGTTTTTATGCAAATCTGATAAAAAAACCGTGAATTACTTTTCACGGTTAACCTCGGCAAATAGCATAACATATATTTTAGAATTTTGAAATAACGTTAAGATAAGGTGATTCTTGTATTGGATTTCCAGAAATTTTCTTTCTTTGTAGATATAATTCGTTTAAGTACTCAGAAAAACGTTCTCCAAGGATAGGAGACTCCAGCGCAAATTCGACAGTAGCTTTAAGATAGCCAAGTTTATCACCGGCATCATAACGTTTACCTTCAAATAAACAAGCGTAAAGATGTTCAAACTTGGATTGTGCTTTAAGTGCATCTGTTAACTGAATTTCGCCTCCGGCTCCAGCAGAAACTCCCTCGAGGTATTTAAATATCGAAGGATTTATTACATATCTGCCCATAATTGCTAAGGTGGAAGGAGCGTCGGCAGAAGTTGGTTTTTCCACTAAGTCTTTTACTCTCCATACATTACCGGTATTGTCCAAAGGAGCAATAATTCCATATTTATTTACTTCGCTCTTTGCGACTTCTTGAATTCCAACCACACTGGAAGAAGTCTGATCGGCAATATCCATGAGCTGACGGATAGCAGGAATCTCAGACTTGATGATGTCATCCCCTAACAGTACCGCAAACGGTTCGTTCCCAACAAACGATTTGGCACAATAGATCGCGTGTCCAAGGCCAAGAGGTTCATTTTGTCGAATATAATGGATGTTAGCCAGATATGAAAGATTTCTAATTTTTTCCAATACATCAAATTGTCCCTTTTTTTCCAAATGGGCTTCTAATTCTGGAGACCGGTCATAAAAATCCTCAATGGGACCTTTACCCCGTCCAATAATAATTAGAATATCTTCAATACCTGAAGCGATTGCCTCATCAACTATGTACTGTATTGTCGGCTTGTCTACTATGGGCAGCATTTCTTTTGGCATAGCCTTGGTAGCAGGCAGAAATCTTGTTCCCAAACCTGCAGCTGGAATTATGGCTTTCGTTATTTTCACCAATTAGACCCCCTAATTTATATCATTAATGGAATTATTGTCTAGATTCTATTTTACATTGATTCCTATAATTTTCAAGTTTTATTTAATTTGAATATATATGCATAACTATCATTAGATATTAACAGAGGCTTCCCTTTGAGGTTCTTCAGTAAGTTCTCCTTCCTCGATTTTAAACACGCGTGTGCATATATTTAAGGCACTTTTACGATGGGTAATAATCAGGCAGGTACAATTGTTACCAAAGTCGCGAATTGCCTGCAGAACACTCGTTTCTGTTTCCACATCCAGAGCAGATGTGGCTTCATCAAAAATCATCACCGGTGCTTGGCGTAAGAAGGCCCTGGCGATAGCAATCCTTTGGGCCTGTCCCTCGGAAAGCCGCTGCCCGCGTTCCCCGATCAGGGTATCCAAACCCTGCGGCAGTTTCTCAATAAAGCTCCACGCGCAAGCCATCCGTGCCGCCTTTTCCATTTCTTCGTAAGTTGCATCCGTTTTGCCGCTACGCAGATTGGCTGCAATCGTACCGCTGAACAACGTATTTTCCTGAGGTACATACGTGAGCCAATCGCGGGTAGCTGCCGATACTTCATAGCGACCGCCTTTCTGATCTGTAAAGAACACCCGGCCTGAAGTCGGGCGGAGCAGAGCTAAGAGCAGTCTGATCATGGTTGTTTTTCCCTCTCCGGAAGTTCCTACCAACGCCACCAGCTGGCCGGGAAGTATCTCGGTGGTGATGTCGGATAAGACCGGTCTGTCAGGCGCATAATTAAAGTCTACTTTTTCAAAGACAATTCCTACGTTCTGGAGCTTAGGAACACGCTCAGACGGTTTCTCCTTTTCAATGATTTCCAGTTCCATCAAACGTTCGAATGAAGCAATCATGGAGATAAGCTGCGGAAACGTCTTCGCCAACCCGACAAAAGGCCCCTGAACCTGCTGGACCAGCTGTAAAAAAGCAGTCATTGTTCCAAAACTGATCGCTTGCTGGGACAATCTGTAAGCCCCCCAGCCAAAGGCCAATAAATACCCGGCCCAATAGCCGGCAGATATCATATTATTGGCAACCAGGGACTTTTTATTTTTTTCAATCACCCATCTCATCCGGTTGGCATGCAGGCCTTGCAGTGTATCATAATTGTGTTTTTCCAAACGAAAACATTTAATGATAATAAAATTCTGCAGGGCTTCTTGAAGATGGGAACGATACAAACTTTCCGACTCCTGAACCTTGAGCTGCAGGGCTTTCAGCTTACGTCCCCAAAACCGGCTGAAAATCACCGTAACCGGGCCTAAGACAAAGGCAAAAACCGCCAGGTACGGTTCAAAATAAAGCAAGGCCGCAACTGAGGCCGTCAGCTGAACGACCAGCGCAACAATTCCGGGGATCACATGCACAACGGTATTGGTGATACTATTCACATCACTGGTCAGACGGGTCAGCAGGTCTCCGCTGTGGTAGGACGTCAGCGACAGCCATTCGGTATCCAGCAATCTGCCAAAAATACGCTGGCGCATGGAATTGGAAAATGACTCGGTAATCCTTACTGAAAGTAAAGACCCACCGACTTGCAGTAAAAGGTTCACAACAATGAGCAAGGCAAAAACAGCCCCTGCAACAGCAGCCAAACCCAGCTCTTTGGCCACGGCATGGTCTATCATGCTTTTCGATACCAGCGCGGTAGACACACCCATGAGTGACCCAAGAATTTGAATCACCAAAACGCCGGACAACCCGGGCAAATAGTGCAAGACATCCGGCTTAATCCACCGCAGCATTATTCCGATTTTCGGTATGTTTTCTTTGAATTTGCTATCCATGGATAACTTCCAATAAGCCTTCCTCTCTCAGCTTATTAGCAAACTCCAGTACATGCTCCCGGCAGGTTGGCGCATCCACATCATATTCATCCAACAAGCTCTGGATAATGTCTTTCACTGCCTGCGGGTTTTCCATCAGCTCCCAAATGCGGCTGCCTACAACATCCAAAGCAAAATATTTTCCCTTATCGAGATTCATCATGACAATTTCTCCGCTGACTTCTGCTGTCGGCAGGTCCTTTGGCCGTGCGACAATTGTGTCAAGATCTATTTTTTCGGTATGAGAAGACATATTCATTCTGTTCCTTTCATATTTAACTGAACCCTGGCAAACTTTGCAACCACCTGAAAGCGGTCCTTTCCTCCATTACCTGTGATGATCAGCTCGCCGCACCGCAGCCAGGCATGGGCAATCAACGCGTTAGAATCATCTTTATCCAACCCTAAGTACAGGGTATAAGGGATTCCGAATACTCTCAGAAAAAGCAGCGCTGTTACCGCTTGGACCAGACATTTGCTCTCCCATGGCGTATACCTGCTCATCGTGTCTACCGCCCAGCCAATCTTTAAGGCTTTCCTGTAGGCTCTTTTGTTCAGAGTTTCCGGTGAATCTGCCATCTTTTTTCCGATAATCACAGTGATGAATTTAAACGGTATCACTAAAATAGAAAAACGTACGATTCCCAAAAGAAAGAACGAACCTGTAAGCAATAGTTTTTCTTTAACCGAAAGCTTATTAAATTTAAACCATCTGCGTTTGAAAGCATTTACTGTCGGCCTTTTCATAAAATTCAAGAATGTACCCTGTCCTTTGCTCAACAAGAATCGTTAATTTCTTTTTCAATCGTATGATCTTATATCAAAATATACCATATTTTCTAAATTTATTAAATAATATTATTCGACAATCAACTGCTTACTTCAAAGCATTTTGAATTTCCGTGACCTGAGAAGTGCTGACTGCCTTGGCCCCACCAATAATGATAATTTTTTCCGGTAACAACATACACTGTTTCCAACTCCAATTTGAGCCCGTTAATAATTGCTATCGCTGTGGCATAACGATCTTTTCCCCCGTAGCGGGCGGCACCAGGAAGCTGTTTGAATACCGCTGCTGAAACCACGCCTTCTCCACCGATAACAATCGTGGTATTCACTTTGTGATTAGTCAATACCTGCAAAGTCGTACTCGGAAGTGTGGACGCTTGCGTAAACAGAATCGGAATTCCCTGGGCGGCGGCATACGATAATACAGCCAGGGCATCAGGATAATTTTCACCATTCACAATAACAGCCTTACCGCTTGAGCCCAAAGCACCGGCAATCGCAGCAGCCGTAGCATAGCGGTTTTCACCGCCGTAGCGGGTAACATTGGCCTGACCGTAGGTTGAACTTAAAGATAAGTCAGTAACGCTGTCCACTTTGCCATCCATAGCCGTGCTCAGCGCAGTGTTAGCTTCGTCAGCGGTCATATTTGCCCTAAGATTGTTATTGGTTGGAATCGCGGTATAAACAGCAAGATCATCAAAGTCAAAGTAAGAATCAGACCCATTGCCGACAGCAGCCCTTTTTTCCAGCCAATCCCCCAAAGCGCGGCAAAAAATATTAGCACTAATCCATATAGGACCGGAGCCCTAAAATAGTTATAAATCGTAAACTGCGTATGCTCAGTGCCGGCAGAATCAATATTGATGATAATATCCCTGCCCTCTACGCCCAGAACATTATAATATTTGCTCAAATAGTTCTTGACTGTCCGGACTTCCCCCTTATGTTCCCCTGTCAGTATTTGCACCTCAAGCTCCTGGGTGCCAATCTTTATTCCTAAGGAATCATCCATCTCCAGCGATTCGCTGAAGACTTTCATAACCCTGGCCCTTTCGTATTAGATAAATTGCGTACGCTCCGGTCACCGGAATTAAAATCATATAAAAAGACGATACCAAGAATTGTTTGACTGTAAGCAGCGCAATGATAAGGGCTTTCGAAAGTTTCATGTTTACCTCTACCAGCAAAATTTTTGGAAGCTGAACTTCGTACTTACATATTACAGGCCAGAGGTAAATTCTGTATAAAGCAAACGTTAATCAGCGTGAAGTTTTTGTTAAATTTAGGAAAACAAATAAGCAACCAAAAATTAATAATAAAATGGTCATTTTAATTGCAAACTTCGACATCTTTTTCCCTGTCCCAAAGATATAATGATCTCATGTCTATATTTGGGAATAAGCACTTAAAGAACATAATCATAAAACTAGAGGAGGAAATCTTTGATGTTTCTTAAAAGCAAAAAACTTTTTGTAGGCTTATTTGCGGCGTGTTTTTTAATAAGCCAATTGCTTGTTACCAGCCTGGTTTATGCAAATGCAAATAGTACCGAAACAGGAAGAATTGCAGGAGAAGACAGATACCAAACAGCAGCTGCAATTTCCCAAAATGGCTGGAAAACAGCAGATTATGCTGTTCTTGCAAGGGGAGATAACTACGCGGATGCCTTATGTGCAGGCACATTGGCAATGCAATATGGTGGCCCCATTTTGCTCACAAACCCAAAATCTCTTAACGATGTCACCTTAAACGAAATTAAACGGCTGGGAGTAAAACATCTTGTCATCGTAGGCGGTTTCGGAGCAGTCTCTCAAGACATTGAGAACAAGCTTAAGGCATCGGGTATTACGGATATCCAACGCATTTATGGAAATAACAGGTATGAGACTTCTGTGAAAATTGCTGAAAAAATAGACGCGAATACAGAGGTAGTCCTGGCTACAGGTGAAGACTATCCGGATGCCTTGTCGGTTTCAGCAATTGCCGCAAAACTGGGAATGCCAATTTTACTTACCCCAAGTAATAGCATACCTCCAAGTGTCAGTGGATATATAAAAGAAAAAGCAATCAGCAAAACATATCTGATTGGCGGAACAAGTGTTATTAGCTCTGCTATCCAAGAAAAAGTTCCAAATCCTCTAAGACTAAGCGGCAACAATCGCTATGATACGAATGTTGCAATCCTGAAAAACTTTGAGAATATTCTCAACTTTGACAACATTTATGTAGCCATTGGCGGGGGGCTAAAGGGAATGAATTTGCAGATGCTCTAGCCGGAGCAGTCTTAGCGGCGAAAAAATCTGCTCCTTTGGTGCTAACTGGTCAAACGCTGCCCCAAAATACTTCAGAGTATTTAAAAAAGAAAATTACGCTTGCAACCAAAACGATCGGGTTAGGCGGTTCTAGCGTTGTTCCTGCCTCAATACTTTCTGCGATTATTGAGTATAAGAATGATATCAGTGTAAGTGAAAAATATAATAAGGCTGGAACATATGGACCAGAGACCGGAAGTAGAACAATATCCGGCAGCGTAACCATCAGTGCGGCAGATGTTATTCTCCGGAATACAGTGATTGAAGGAGACCTGCTCTTAGCACAAAGTATCGGTCAGGGAAATGTAACCTTAAATGGAGTTACCGTTCACGGTAAAACCATTGTCAACGGCGGGGGACCCAATAGTGTCATAATGTATGACTTTAACGGTCAAACCGTTATTGTCGATATTCCTGACGGTGGAAATGTTCGTCTTGTAGCACAGGGCAGTACCAGCATTTCTGATTTGACAATGAATACCGACGGAAAACTTGAAGAATCTAACCTAACAGGCTCAGGATTTATTAACGTAGCCATCCCTGCCGGTGCTCAGGTTACTTTATCCGGTACTTTTACTGAAGTAAGTGTTGAAGCTGCCGGAGCAAACCTGACCTTAACCAGTGGAACTATCACAGCGATGAGTATTGCCGAAAATGCAGCAGGGGCAGGTGTCTCTCTGGCAACAGGCACGACTGTCGACCGCTTCACCGCTAATGCCGCATGCAATATCGGAGGCCAAGGAAATATTACAAATGCTGCAGTTAACTCTGCTAATGTTACGATTGCTCAAACACCAGCAAATTTAACTCTTGCAAGCGGTGTTACTGCAATTGTTGGTGGTGAAACACAAATCGGCACTCCGAAATCTGATAATCCAGTCGGTCCTGTCGGCGGAGGCGGTGGTGGCGGAGGCGGTGGTGGTGGTGGCGCTCCTTTCATTGTGCCGATATCTAATCTGGCTGTAACCGCAGGCGATACTCAGGCAATCTTGACTTGGACAGCACCTTCCGGTGCTACGGCGGTAGAGCTTCAAGTCAAGGAAACAAGTGCCGGTGATTCCACCTATGCCAAAGCAAACTACGCAACGACGAATGCTCAGATGCTTACTGCCACAAGTACTACCGCCACTGGCTTAACTAACGGTACCAGCTATACCTTCAGACTCGTTGTTACCGGTGGTACTAATGCCGGGAACTCTAATACTGCAACCGCTACACCGTTCACACCTGTACCAATTGCTAATTTAGCTGCTAGTGCCGGTAACACTCAGGTAGTCTTAACCTGGACTGCATCTGTTGGCGCTACGGCAGTTGAGCTTCAAGTCAAGGAAACAAGCGCCGATGATTCCACCTATATCAAGGCAACCTACGCCACGACGGATGCTCAAATGCTTTCAGCAACCGGCACAACTGCCACAGGCTTAACGAACGGTACCGGCTACACCTTCAGACTTGTCGTTACCGGCGGAGCTAATGCCGGGAATTCCAACACTGCCTCGGCTACTCCTGTGGCAATGATTAGCGACCTGGCTGCAAGCACAGGCGACACTCAGGTAGACTTAACTTGGACAGCACCTGCCGGTGCCACGGCTGTCGAGCTTCAAGTCAAGGAAACAAGTGCCGATGATTCCACCTATGCCAAAGCAAACTACGCAACGACGGATGCTCAGATGCTTACTGCCACAAGTACTACCGCCACTGGCTTAACTAACGGTAC
>CAYZDF010000022.1:24698-41545 GCA_964477085.1 uncultured Gracilibacteraceae bacterium
ACACTCAGGTAGACTTAACTTGGACAGCACCTGCCGGTGCCACGGCTGTCGAGCTCCAAGTCAAGGAAACTAGCGCCGATGACTCCACTTATGTCAAGGCAACCTACGCTACCACAGATGCTGATATGCTTACTGCAACAGGCACGACTGCAACCGGTTTAACCAATGGCACCAGTTATACCTTCAGACTGGCCGTTACCGGCGGATTTAATGCCGGAAATTCTAATACTGCAACGGCTACACCGCAAGCACCCGTACCGATTGCTGATCTTGCTGCTAGTGTCGGAAACACCCAAGTAGTCTTGGCCTGGACTGCACCTATTGGCGCTACAGCAGTTGAACTCCAAGTCAAAGAAACAGGTGCTGATGACTCCACCTATGCCAAAGCAACCTACGCAACAACGGATGCTCAGATGGTTACTGCTACAGGTACTACTGCCACAGGCTTAACTAACGGCACCGGCTATACCTTCAGACTCGTTGTTACCGGCGGATCTAATGCCGGAAATTCTAATACTGTTTCGGCTACCCCCGCCGCAAGCATGACGATTATGTTTTATGGCGACGGTGACAACAATTTGGAACCTTATTTGATGCAGGATATCGCTGAAATGAAGCTTGGGGTGACTAATGATGTCAATCTCATAGCTCTTGTAGACCGTGTTGCAACCGCAGATGACTGGGATTCAGATGATGTCTCAGTTTTGGGAGAAAATTTCACCGATACCCGTTTGTATAAAATTACAAAAAACAGTGCGACAAGAATCGGTGGCAGCACTCAATTACCCGGCATAACGACCAGTTCAAATTATGAAGCCAACATGGGCGATGCAATCACGCTTAAAAACTACATTGACTTTTGCAAGGCCAATTATCCGGCAGATAAATACATGCTGATCATGTGGAACCATGGAGGCGGCACAAGAGCATTTTCTAGTAATAACACGGAGGTTACGAAAAATATTTGTGAGGATATTACCAGTGGCAATGATATCCTATATACAGGAGAAATTACCGATGTGCTCGGAGTGGCTCAGTCCGTCGATATTATAGGATTTGACGCTTGTCTTATGGGCTCAATAGAAGTGGCTTACCAATTTAGACCATCTAACGGAGACTTCCACGCAGATACCATGATTGCCTCCCCACCGTTGGAATCTGCCGGGGGATGGAAATACGATAAATTTCTTAAACGCTTGGATTCAAGCCTTGCAGGAAGTGATAACGGGGAATCTGATATAACCCTTGGCGGTAACGAGTTATATTTTAACCCGTATACAATCACAAATACGCAACTTGGAGCAATCGTAGTAGAGGAGCGAAGAGATGCAAATCCTCTTGAATCACTTTCATGCTACGATTTATCTAAGGTAGAAACAGTCAAACAAGCTCTGGATACTCTGGTTTCTTCAAATGCACTTTCTATGTCAAAAGCAGATTTTCTATCCAAGATGGAAAATGCTCGATGTACTACTACTGCATATTTTAATGTTAATGAAGAAAATAGTTGGCTTGCTACCCCATTTTTTGATCTTTATGATTTGGCCACTAAAATGGGAACAGAAGGAATAGATACAACTGCTGTAAAAACTGCTGTGGATGATTTTATAGTCTATTCCTATTCGGGGAATAATTATTGCTCTATTGAACTTGGCTTCACTTGTCAAGAAGGTAAAAACGGTGTAAGCATTTTCTTCCCAGATGGTGATAGAACTTATACATTACAAGCCCCTGGGAATTTACCTCACTGGGCATATCAATGGTGGTACAATAGTATAGATACTACTGCTTTAGGTGCTAACTTTCTATACGGAAAACTTCAATGGTGCAGTGACGGGGCAACTCCTTCCAATACAACAGTCAGTAACTGGTTTGAAATGCTTGATTATTTCTTTGATGTCCAGGATGTTACTGGTGGTATGAACGGCTATGAAATCTAATTCAATAAAACGCTAGAAAAAAGGGGACGCCACGAAACTAAAGTTTCGTTACGTCCCCTTTTCTATTCTCGTATCGGTTTGGGGTATGGTTCAAGCTACGTGCTTATCTTAGCTCCCGCCTGTTAAAGTCCCTACAATAATTTGCGTAATAGGGCCATGGTTTGCCGCTATTCCTTCATAATAGGCATCTTTGCCGCATTGGAACCATTGATTTTCCGTCATTTCCAGGTTCAGATCCGTTACTACCGGTTTGTTCCAGGCTTTCTTTGTCTGATTTTCCATAAAATCATCTCCTCAACCTGCCCCCCGATAACAACAAACAAAAAAACTCCCTCTTCGGTAGCTGGCTGCCATTTTACAGGCCCTGTAGCTTTGCGTCCTTGCCTTTCGACAAGTTTGCCGTTATCGGTGAAAGCTATTTCCTCTTTAACAATAAAATAATACCAAATAATAGAAATGTCAAGTAATTAATTCTTATAATTTGAGAAATTTTCCAAAAATTAAGTAAATAATAAGCAAACGAATATCCGTTTCATTTGTTTCCTTGGAGCTCAGCTTTTGATTCTCACGGATAAGCTTCATGATTTCTTCCGGATTCAGGTACATTTGTATACTCTCGTCCCAAATCATCTCTTTAAGCTCTGATTTAGCTTCTTCCCATATTGGCGCAATTCTCTGCAGCCAATCAGCGCTTTGAATTCCCTTTTCCCTGGTATTCAACCTTACCTTATCGGGTAATATCTCCTCCATCGCCCTGCGGATCAACACTCTTTCCTGACCGTTCTTCACGTATTGATCACCGGGAATACGGTAACAGAATTCAATGACCCGCTTATCTCTGGTCGGATCTCTTTTTACAAGACCATAGGCCATTGAAACTTTGGTTTCAATGGCGCCGATATGGGAAAAAGCTGTCGAGTTTAAGCTCTGCCGGCGTACTTCAGCTACTGTGTAGTTTAGCGCATGCGAGCGCAGGTATCCGGCTTGCTCTAAACGCGTGTGCACTTCACTGCGGGCGGCTAACTCAGGACTGAGCAGGGTAAGGCTGCGCAAATTAGCGGTATTCGACATACTGTCCCTGTGTAAAAAGCCCGGCAGAAAACTCTTTAGTAAATACTTTCCGAGTTTTTTGCGTGCAATCCCATTAATCTTCGCGTAGGCAGATATCTCCTTCAGCAATGGGATAATTCTGGCCTGCTTATACAAGGTATACGCTTGCGTATAGAAGTCGCCGTAAGAGATCGTACTGTTGCCGTACTGCCCGTCCAATAACACTTTGCAGCCCTTGCGGGCAGCTGTTTCCGTCAGGTGATTCATCCAATAAATGTTTTCCACGATCTTATAGGGCTGCTCCAGAATCTCCAGGAACCTCTCAGCATCCGTCAGGGAATGTTTTCCTTCCGAACGGCAGTAAGTCACTTTCAGATTCGGGTACCGCTGCTGCATCGTCTCAATATACGCGCTTTCATCAGCAACAAAACCAGGCTGAAGCCATTCCTGATACCCTTCCATCGGCAGCGCGCTAAAAGCCTGAAGGTCTTTGCCTGTTTCTCCAAGCTTCCTGGTCGCAACACAGGCCACTGAGCCTGAATCAAGTCCCCCGCTCAGCAGTACTCCCACGCCGCCCAGACTGCGTAAACGGCAGTGTACCGCCTCAAAAAATATCTCGCGGAAGGCTTCCACGTATTCCGCATCTGTTTTCAACCTAATCGACGGCTGTTTCAGCGGTTCCCAATAGCGATGTTTTTGCATCCGTTCTTTGTTCACCGTGATATAGGAGGCCGGGGGCAGCTGCTGAATATCCCGATAGAGCGTATGGCTGGAATCCAGCTCATGTACGACAGTTGGAATCGCTAAAAAGCCGGCAATCCAAAGATCATTCAAGTGTGCTCCCACACCCGGCACCGCTAACAGCGGTTTCATCAACGTGCAAAAAGCAAAAACATTGGACTGGAAAGTAAAATACAGCGTCCTTTTCCCCACATGGTCCCTGGCGCAAAAGAGTTCCTGCTTGTTTCGATCAAATATGGCAAAAGCATAGTCCCCGATGAGAAATTCCGGGCTCCTCTTCCTCCACTTCTTATAAGCCATCAAAATTAGTTGGCTATCGGTGATCTTTGTCCAATCTCCCCGGTCAATACCAAACGACGCCAGTAGTTCGGCACGATTGTCGATGATCGCATCCGCCGTGACGGTGAGCCCGGTATCTTCCTCGTGATACGGCAGCTTTTCCAGAATAGACTCCGGCGTAATAGTTTGATGCCGGCAAGCGAAAAAAAACTCCTGGTCTTCATAGACTTCAGAGCGGTCTGCAGGGTAAACAGCCAGCTTATCCATTATGGCAGCACTTAAGCCAGTCTTAACCGGTTCGTTATTGAGATGAAAGACGCCAAAAATTGCACTCATGGTTCATCCTTTTCAGCATCAGTTTTTTGCCGCCCCAATTCATTTTTGATGATCTCAATCTGCTCTTCGGTCGTAAACGTATTCACCGGCCGCATTAATTGATAAACATGTATTTTATCCGCTGCGGCTGCACATTGTTGAAAATGCGCCAGCTCCAAACCAAAATAATGAAGCAGTTCAACCCGGTAGGTATGCTTCATCAGGACAGACAATTTATGGCTTCCTTCCAGTTGGCGTATTTTTACCGCATCCCTTTCTTCAGGCTTCAGCTCATAGATTGAACTCAGCCTGACAGGCAGCGGGTGAAAACCGTCGCGGGCAGGCAAGAAGTATTTATCTCCCCTGCTTAAACTTACCTGGGTAAGGGAATCTACACTAATCCCCATGGAAGCAGCACTATCGGCCCAGATCTTCTGCTGGGGATACCCTGGCTGCACCCAAACAGCTCCGTCCTTGACCTGCAGCACCGCCACATCGTCCGTTAAAAAGAGATAGCCTTTTTCCCGTAAAGCCAGCGAAAGAGTGGACTTCCCGGCACCTGAAATTCCGGTGATCAGCACACATTGTCCCTCGATCAAAGCTGCGCTGCCATGGATAGGCAGTAAACCCCTGAGTAATAGCAGTGAACCAAAGGCTGAACCGAGTAAATACAGCTTTACCGAAGAATAGCTTGCATCCGGGTAAGGTTCTACAATGATTCTCTTACCATCAGATATCAGAAATTTGGCTACGCCTTGAATATTCAGCAAAAACTCCCTGCGGGAGGCCTGAAATACTGCATTTTTTTCGATCGGATCGTTAATCTCCTCCGGCACGATGCCATTAGTAATTTCTATCTCTGCTTCAGCCATGCCCTCATCAGGTAAAAGCTCATCCAGGATAAAATCGGAAGCTATATGCAAACCAAAAACGCAGTATTTTTTTCTTGTGCTGCTTACTTGAATCATTCCACGAATACCTTTCAGCAAATAAAATCAGCAAAAAAATAGCAGATTGTAAATGCAAAAGAAAGAGTGCGGCGAAACCGCAGTTTCGCCACGCTCCCTCTTATATTATCACACATTGGATAACTTTTTCATCAAAGCATTATCTTTACTTCAAAGCATCCTGAATATCATTTACCTGAGAAGTACTGATTGCTCCCTGGCCACCGATTATTGTAGTATCCTTAATGGTAGCTTTATTCGCAGTCAAGAATGACTTTGTCTCGTTCGGCAGTCCCTTGTCGACCATGAGTAAAGGCGATTTGGTATAAGCCGCCAGGTTTCCGGCAACCAAGGCATCCGGGAAATTCAGTCCGGTCACAATAAATACCTTTTCTTTGTTAAAGTCCAAGCCATTGATAATCGCTACTGCGGTTGCATAACGGTTAGATCCGCCATAACGGGTGGCACTTGGCAACTGATTGAATACTCCTGCCGAAATAGCACCTTCCGCGCCGATGACAATGGTCGAAGTAACATCCTGGTCGGTAATTACATTAGATGTTGCAGCCGGGAGTGCTGAAGCTTGGGCGAAAAGAATCGGTATCCCATTCGCAGCCGCATACGGCGATACAGCCAAGGCATCCGAATAGTGACCGTTTTCCCCATTGACAATTATGGCTTTGCCGGTCGTATTGCTGAGAGCTCTGGCAATTGCTGCAGCCGTGGCATAGCGACTATCTCCGCCATAACGCGTAACATTCGCCTGACCATAGGTTGCACTGAGGGAATCTTGAATACTTTGAGAAATAACACCCGTTCCGCCAACGAGAATGATCTTTGTGGCTTTCAGTTTCTGGATCTCGGCAAGTGTCGAAGAAGTAAGTGTTGTCTTATCGGTAAGCAGAATCGGCGCCTTCATTTTCTTGGCTAAAGGAGCAGCTGCCAAAGCATCCGGGAAGTCATATCCATAAGCCAGGACTACGGTATCCGCCCCATTAGGCCAACCGCTTTCAGCAATCGCTATGGCTGTCTCAAAGCGGTCTGCTCCGGCAATACGGGAAGCAGAAGCAGGGGTAGGATTCACGGCTGCTCCGGTAACATTGGGAGCTGAAGCCGGGGTAGGATTCGCGGCTGTTCCGCCGCCGCCTCCGCCGCCTCCGCCGCCTCCGCCTCCGCCACCACCGGTGTAAGTATAAGTTGCAAATAAGGTGAAGTGCTTCGTCCAAACGACCAAGTCAGTACCAACATTGATTTTACCTTCGCCACCGGCTGGGATCTCGGCATCCGCTATTGCTTGTGTATTCCCGGAAAGCACCCGGGTAATAGGCGTTAAAGCACCGCCACCATGAGAATATCCAACCTGCTGTCCGGCCTTTCCGGGAATTACTATTTTCACAGCTTTATCAAATGTTAAGGGTACACTCCCAAAACCGATTTCAATTACACTATTTACAGTATTACCGGTTCCCGGGTTAACCGTGTTGTTGGCTTTCACCGTAGGAACATTGATCTCTCCTGTCCAACCTGCCGGACCGCTGACATTTGTTCCAGCCGGTATTTCTACTTCAACTGGTAAAGCACTGAGACTGGTCATTGCATTAACTGTAATTGCCGGCAAAGTACCGCTTTTTACGCCAGCAGGATCCGTACTAAGCAAACTATTAACATCCATTTTAGCATCTGTAATCGACGAAGGAACATCCAGTGTTACTGCAGAATCAACCGGGGTAATATTAGGATTCTGTATCTGAGCATAATGAATCTTACCGGAGTTAACATCAACAACCCAGAGCTTATCACTAGAGTCGACATCACTTCCAATCGGTCTTACAAAGCCACTATTGGTACTAATAAATTCAATAGGGGTAGCATAGGCTTTGATACACTTGATTGCACTATTTTGCCTTTCTGCTACATAGATGTTATCGTACTTGTCAACCGATATACCGTAACATAAATCTGTGGTAATTTTCCCAATGTAATTTCCGTTTTGATCTAATTTCTGCACGCGACAATTAAAGGTATCACATACCCATATATCACCTGACGAATCGACCGCAACATCATACGGTCTCATAAATTTGCCATTAGCGTTGCCTTCGGTTCCGAAACTCTCGGATGAAGTGTCACTTAAATTTGCATACTTTACGATTCGGTTATTGAAAGTATCGGCAACATAAACATTCGTGCCTTTTACAGTAACTCCCATCGGCATATGATAGCCACTTCCGAAAGTATTCCATCCGGTGATACTTCCATTATCAGGTTTAAACTTTATAATTCTGCTATTCCTCGTGTCAGCAACGTAGAGATTCCCAGATCCGTCCACGGAAATTCCACTGGGGCAATCAAATTGATTCACTCCTGATCCAGCCGATCCATAAGCAAACTGGAACGCCCCTGTATCAGCATCAAACTCAACTACCCGGTCATTGTAATAATCTGTTACATATAACTTGCCGTCGAAAACAACCGATGCAGTGGGCCCATCAAATGCTACGGGATTACCGGAAAGTTGCTTTTCCGTAAAACTCAGCGCAGCAAAAGCTGCCGGACCTGCTACAAGTGTAAACAGCATTGCTAACACCAAACAAATCGAGGCAACCGATTTTCTTTTCTTCATTTTCTTTCACCATCTTCCAATCTTAATAATATTGATAAAAACATACTTAGGCATAAGGATCACTCATATGCCACGTTAATGTAATTATCAATTTTATTTGTGTTAATTATGTAAGCCTAATAAATTAAAAAACCGCCAATTCTTTTGGCAGCCGAACGATCATTGTACAAAAATTCGTACTTTAGACTTCTGACTTTGCGTCCCAGCTTTTCAACTGGTTTGCCTTTTCGAGAAATATTTTCTATCTTACATATTAGACTTATCTTATGTCAGACTTAACTGTCAAAAATGTCAGGATCGTTTGCGGCCGCAAATAAAGCAGGAACGACATTTAGACCTGTCCACGAGCCTTTCGTCAATTCAGCCACACTACCCAAAACAATCAGCTGGGGCGCAGTATATTCTTTCTTTTCCACTTTCTCCCCCCCCTTCAAATTAGCAAATCCACACTATTTGATATATGATTAATTTCACGCATCTATGTTAATTATAGTCTTACAATATTTCCCTGTCAATCATTGGCAGGTCCCAAAAAATTGTCCTGAAAAAGGAAAATTTTCAAAAAACTATTTACAACCAATTCCAATTGTATTAGAATGAAATCGAAACTAAATAGGTTTTTACAGCTACATGTAAAAGGCAAACTTGTCGAAAGGCAAGGACGCAAAGCTACGAGTCTAAGGTGAAAGCTATGACAGTCGGGTTGCCGGTAGTTAAGTGAGTGCAAACATTGCTTAACTATGAGTGATGTTTTTTTGTTTCCCATTTTTCCGCCAAATCATTATTGTTGACAATTGAATAATGATTAGCGATAAAGGCAAACTTAGCGAAAGCTAAGGACGCAAAGCTATGGGTCTTCCAGTAGCCCAGATATCTGACTACTGATGACTGCCAAGCCACCGAACAGTTATCTCAAAGCTTTTGTCGCTTTGCCTGTAAAAGGTTAAGCGGCATTTTTTTCAACAAATTAATGAGATGGAGATGTTTTTATGTCGAAAAAATTAGTTTCCATGGTTTCTTCAATTACTTTAGCTTTATCATTTCTGACATTCGGCTGCCCGGTGCCTGCCCAGGCCGACGGCGAAACAGCAGCCGATATCACCGAGCTAAAAAAATATATAGCCGCAAATATGACCGAGCGCGATACCAGTTTTACCATTCATTACAGCGGAAATCAAAGCCAGGCCACATCTGATCTCAAGAACATATTTTTGCAGTCAGCCGCCAGCGACGACTACCTGAACCTGGCCTGGAAACAAATGCGTTATACCTGTTCCGGCAATTCATCGGGACAATTGGATATAAGTTTCACCCTGGACTACCACACGACTAAAGAGGAAGAAGAATTTATCGACCTTACAGTGAAGGAGCTTGTCAAAAAGCTGATAACCCCTAAAATGGACGATTTCGCTAAAGAAACAGCCATACACAATTGGATTGTGAAAAATGTCAAATACGACTATAGCCTGAAACAAATCACTGCTTATACCGCTTTTACTTCTAATCGGACAACCTGTATGGGCTATTCCATGCTGATGAAAAAAATGCTTAATGAAGCGGGAGTTGAGTGTAAAGTCATTACCGGCTACTACCCTGAAGGCTATCACGCCTGGAACATGATAAAAATCAATTCCAAGTGGTACCATCTTGATGCTACGTATGACTGGGCTATCGCGGCAACGACTCCGCAGAACAAAACTGATGCCGAAATGCTCAAAGCAAACTATACATGGGATAAAGCTTTAACTGATTCGTTTGCCAAAGAAGAAAATAACAAAGAAGTGAAAAAGTAAAAGAGCTAATAATTTTAGCAAATGAGCACCACCCTCTTAGCGGGTGGTGCTGATTTCATTTATGTACTCCCCTAATCACTTTCAGAATCAAACGCCTCAGCGGCCTGAGATGAAGCCACAGCCCGGTTAACGTACGCCACCAAAAGTCCTTACAGGAAATGCGCTTTTCTTTGCGCCACACCGCTGGCACAACTGCAACGATCTGTTCCGGATAAAGCGGACCTTCAATCCACTGCTGGGCATCGCCAAGCATAAAAAAACAATCTTTTTCTTTCCTGATCACCCTGTGCATAACATAAGCCTCGTCCGCTCTCTGGATCATCACAATATCTCCCCGGGACAGCGTTTCAAAGCTCCCTTTTCTTAGCTCCACACTGTCAATCCCGTCACGCAGAAAAGGAAACATGCTGTTGCCTGACACAGTGATCCGGGCATCCTGACCATTGGCCAGAAGTTCAGAGATAAGCGGGAACACCCCCGCTGCTTTGACCTTGATCACCTCAGACATTACTTAACTAAACCGCTTTCTTTTAACGAACTTATAAAATCTCGTACATCTTTGGCAGCCGTTTGCTCGTCAATTTCATACTCTGAAAGGATGGCCTTTACCAACTCTACTTCCTCAACATCATTTTTCTCCATGACCTGCCACAGCAAGGCCCCGCTTTGACTTAAGGTCAGTATCCCGTTAAACTGAACGACATTTTCCCCCAGAGGCACGACCACCCACTGTCCGGCAACTTCACGCAGCAAAAAACCTTCTTTAATCTTCATAGATTTCGCCTCCTTTGATGATATCTTCTTTGTTTCCTTCCCGGATTCTTCCGTCTTCTACCAGTATTACTCTATCACAATACCGCAATGCTGTCAGCCTGTGCGTAATGACAAGACAAGTCCGCTGTGGCTTCATCATCTTGATCCCTTCCAGAACTTTGGTTTCAGAGCGCAGGTCAAGTGCCGAGGTTGCTTCATCCAATAACAATACCGGTGCTTTTCTTAATAACGCCCGGGCTATGGACAAACGCTGGGCCTGGCCTTCCGACAAGCCGAGACTATTTTCTCCGATCAGCGTATTGATTTGTTCCGGCATCTCCAACACAAAATCCAAGGCCCCGGCTGCAGCCAGAGCAGCCTTCAGTTCCTCATCCGATGCCTCCCGTTCGGCAGTACGCAGGTTATCGGCCACCGTCCCTGAAAAAAGCGTATGCCCTTGCGGCACATAAGAGATCAGTCTCCTTGTGGCCGGACCCGCTTCGTACTTACTGCCTCTGCCGTCTGTGAAGTAAATATGTCCCCCGACCGGATACAGCAAGGCCAGCAGAAGCCTGGTCAGTGTCGTCTTGCCTTCGCCCGACGAACCCATGACCGCAATAATTTCACCCGGTTCAATCTCGACTGAAGCCTGGTTCAGAACATATTTTTCCTGCTCATAAGCAAATCTCACTTGATCGATGAATATCCCTGCCCGCTCTAACTTTACCGTCTCAACGCTCTCATCTTCGGTCTGCAGCTTTTCCAACTCCGTCAGCCTTTCGGCCGAACCAAAAATAGGGATAAACTCCTTAGAAGTGCTCGCCATGTTGGATACTGGTTTTTGCACCAGCCCGACCAGCTGTAAAAATGCCGTAAATGTACCAAAGCTCGTCTCGCCTTGCGCCAAGCGGATTACCCCCCAGCCAAAGGCCAGAAAATAACCCAGCCAATAACTCACTGACAGGATAGAACTTGAAAAAGCGTTGAGACGTGTACGTTTCATAATGACATCGAGCCTGATATCTTGAAGTTTGCCAAGACTCGCGGAACGATCCCTTTCCAGATTAAAGGCTTTCACGATATTCATCTGATGTAAAGACTCCTGCAGAAAAGCCCTGTTGACACTTTCCAGATCCTGTATTTTTAAGTACAGTGCCTTCAGCCTCCTGCCGAAAAAACGGCTGAACAGGATACCAGCCGGCCCAAGTACAAAGACCAGCACAGCCATGACCGGTTCAAACATCAGCAAAGACGAAAACGCCACTACTATGCCGACAGCAAGAGAAATGACATTCGGCAGGACATAGACAAAACCATCTGTCACGGTATCAATATCACTGTTCATTCTCGTAATCAAGTCATTGCTGTTATACCGGGAATAAGCCCGCCACTCGGTTCTGGCAAGCAACTGAAAGGTTTTCAGACGGAGAGTATTCGAAATCTGCTCCATACAGCGGTTTGTCCGAATTTTCTGCAGCGCATTCAGACTAATCTTGAGGATGATAAGAATGACAAAAATCCCGGCAACAAGACCCGTTTTGGACCAGTCCTGCGCCATTGCCGAGTCGATCATATATTTGGAAACAAAGGCCACACCTACCCCGCTTAAGGCGATAACGGACTGGATCAAGATAAATGAGATTAACTCAAATTTGAAGGGGCTTACCTGCCGGAACATCCATAGCGTGTTCTTCCAGATTTCTTTCAAGACTGTATCTCCTTACGCACGAGTTCGACTGCTTCGCGGTCTGGCCGACACTCAAGCTTGTACACCGGGACTGTCGCAAGTATTTCATTCAAAGCATTGAGGCACATTCCCATAATAGCCTTATCATAATAGGGCAGAAAACACCGAGGTATGATCTTGGCAGCCGCTTCAACACCGCTTAGCCTGCTGATCCTATTTTCCGGGGCCTGCTCCAAAAGAATAATTGCCCGCAGCGGGGCACAGTCATTCTCAAAATATACTTTGGTCCCGCTCCAGGGCGTCCCATAAAGGTAGACCGAATGATCGACTACTCTCAAGGCCGGCCTGTCATCATTCAGTACTCTGGCCCCCAGATGTTCTACCCAGAGCTTGGCCTGGGTCGACTTTCCAGTCCCTGAAGGAGCAGTAAACATGATCCCTTTTCCTTCCCATGATATACCCGAAGCATGAATGACCAAGCCATCTTGAAAATGAAGACGGTTCCTGAATAGAATTTCACATAAAAAACCATAGATCCCCAGCTCGGCCAGGGAATGATCTTTGAGATGGAGAATTTCCGCCCTGCTCCAGTCCCAATTGACATCCGCCCTGCACAGCACTTCTCCGATATCCTGATCAGGGATATAAACGGAAGTCTTGAAAACATCTCCTTGCAGGCATATCCACTTGGCATCCCCGTCACTCAGGACGGCACCTTCCGGTTTTTGAATAGCATCAGCCTGTTTGACAGTGATCTCCAGGTCAGCTACTGTAGAATCAATCTCCTTACTACAGGAACAATGATTGGCGGCAAATGATGCCAAGGGGTCATAACCAACTAATCCTTCCGTCAATATCCTTATCGTCATTCCGGTAATATGATATAAGTATTCCATAGACTCTCTTCAATTCCCCTTCCTGCAGTATCTTGCTATCTGTCGCCGCTCCTATCCCTCCATGTAACAGGCGGCTTATTCCCATCCGTGTACCACTGGCTAATATCGCGATATAAGCGAAAAATATGCTTTTCGCCATGGCAGTCAAAAAAATTGAACCTGTAATAATACAGGTTCAATGAATATTATATCATATGTTGATGATTTTCTGCCATTACCTTCCTCTGCCGTTACCATTTCCATTACCATTATTCCCGCCGCTATTGTTGCCTTTACCATTTCCACGGCCTCTACCATTGTCATTGCCGTTTCCGTTATTGCCGTAGTCATCCCCTGGATATATCGGCGAAGAAGCAAAACAAGCCAAGCTCTCCTCCACTCTCAGTTCGATATATTCCATCACCGGTCTTACATACGTTTTCATAATTCTTCCTCCTTAATTGGAAAAATAATCTAATAATAGCTACATTTACTTAATAGTTATTCTAAGTTATTAAGTAAAATTTAACCATCACTCATAGTTAAGTAATGGTTAAACATCCCTAAACTTAACTACCGGCGACCCGACTATCATAGCTTTCACCTTAGACTCGTGGTTTTGCGTCCCTGCCTTTCGACAGGTTTGCCTTTATCAGTAAGAAGTTTTACAGATAAATTAAGTTTGATTAAAATTTAACACTATATAAAGAAAATGTCAATACTTATTTTGTACAATTTTATAAAAATGAACATCTTTTTTTTAAAAGAGACAATAGTTCCGATGGGAAAACCCGTTGGGACCAAAGTACCAAAAGTTTTTAATCGGCTTTTTTGTAATATCAGCAAAGGAAAATTGTATTTGAAAGTGAAATCTGCCTACTGTAATATATTGGTGTTACTATTAATTATTGGAGTCTTAATTATTCGAGGAGGAGAATTAATGAAAAGAAAATCCATAAAAAAAATATTATCTTGTCTATTGGCTATTATGCTGATCCTGTCACTATCAGGGCCTGCTTTTGCCAAGACACAAGATCATGCAGTGAGAAAAGCAACAAAATTATCCCTGACTACAAATGTAAAAAAAGGCAAAAAAAATGTTTCGCCTAATATCAAACAACTCTCGCCGCAAGCTAAAACAAGACAAGAAAATGTGTCCAGTGGAAATATTTCTTATGGAAACGCTGATCTGAAAAAGAAAGACGTCATCGTATCAAACATTAAAACAAAAAGTCAACAATACGCTACTGACAGAGTTATTGTTAAATTTAAAAATAACCAGGAAATAAAAAGTCTGGGCTGCAGCGTCTCAAACCTTAAACTCCGAACTGAAAAAAAATTAGGTGCAAGCGGTGCCCAGCTTCTTAAATTCGGCTCCAATACAACAGTTGATGAAGTGATCAGAACCTTAAGACAATCAAAAGCTGTTGAATATGCAGAACCGGATTATTTCGTTTACCCCAGTGATCTCACTGTCAATGACCCTTATTACGGTATGGAATGGGGCTTAAAGAACGTCGGCCAGAACATACTTGGTAGCGAGGGTACCCCAGGTATTGACATCAACGTGGAAACTGCGTGGCAGACCTCTCAAGGCAGTAATAATCTAGTTGTTGCCGTTATAGATTCGGGAATTGACTATAACCACCCGGATCTTATCAATCGCATGTGGCAAAACCCGGGCGAAATCCCAGGCGATGGCGTGGATAACGACGGCAACGGCTATATTGACGATATTCACGGCTACGATTTCCGGAATGGAACCGGAGATGTGTTTAACCCTTATGACGGTGACAGCCATGGCACCCATGTCGCCGGCACAATTGCTGCTTCTGCTGGCACCACCGGTGTCATCGGGGTTGCACCGAATGTCAAAATCATGTCCCTGAAGTTTATAGGGCCGCAAGGCGGCTACACATCTGATGCTATCCTGGCAATTAACTACGCTAAGTCTCAAGGCGTTAAAATCGCCAATAATTCCTGGGGCGGCGATGAGTATAGCCAGGCCTTGTATGATGCCATCAATAATTCCGGAATGCTTTTTGTCGCTTCAGCCGGAAACGCTGCTTTAGACTTGGATCAGAACCCGGTTTATCCGGCTTCCTATGACTGCGAGAATATTGTTTCTGTAGCAGCAATTGATAATACTGGGTATTTGACAGGTTTTTCAAATTATGGCAGTACCCAAGTTGATCTTGCTGCCCCAGGGTTATTTGTGCTTAGTTCCTTTCCCGAACAAATTGAGCGTGGCGCAGGCCTGCAAATCAACGCGACTGCAGGAACAGGCAAGAACTATAAAGCAGTTGTTCAGGGCTTTGGACTGCAGGAATTTTCCTCTGCAGCAACACAGCGAGACATCATGGTTAAAGCTTTAAACTCCCTGGGTATTACACCGCAGGATCCTGTTTTATTAGTCGATGATGATGACAGCGGGAGCGGATATATAAATTGTCTTCCGATCTACCAAAATGCACTCGCTGGGTATAATGTCCATACTGTCAGCGTGGCCACAGGTTCCCCAGGTCCAACTGCTGCAGTAATGAATTCTTATAAAGCTGTAATCTGGTTTACCGGAGATTCATCAGGCCACGGGTATGCTCCTTTGACTGCCATCGATACAATCAGCCTTACCGATTACCTTGGCAGCGGCTATAACTCTCAAGGAGGCAATTTGCTCCTATCCGGGCCGGATATTTTATATGGTCAGCAAACTCCAACATTTATTAACGATGTTTTGCATACTCAGGTTATTCACGATGGAGAAATACGCACTTCATTAACTGGCAAAGATGGCACTCCCTACGCCGGAACAAATTATAATCTGGATGGATATCGAAGTAGCTGGAATGATCAATTAGAGCCAAATGACGCTAATGCGATCGTTGCTCTGGCCTGGCCTGCCACAGATGCTTCTTATGCTTACTTCTCCGGAACGTCAATGGCCGCTCCTCATGTTACCGGCAGCGCCGCCCTTCTGCTAAGTGCCTATCCAGCATACTCTCTAGATCAATTAAAGAACACACTGCTTAACACAAGTACGAAGCTTTCCTCCTTGACCGGTCTCGTTGCCAGTGGAGGTCTCGTGAATATTGGAAATGCGCTAAGCTATTCGCTTGATGACGATATCCCCGGTGTACCGCTTTATCCAAATATTACAGATACCCTACATCAGGACAACGACCTGGACGACGTTTATCAGGTTCCACTCACCAAAGGCCAAAAAATATCCATCACACTGAATTTTTCACCTGAAAATGATTTTGATCTCTACCTGTACAGTCCTACAGCGACAACCGTAAAGAGCAGCGATGAAATCGTCAGTCTGTCCGAAAACACTGGAACCTCCTATGAAACCATCAGTTACATTGCACAAGAAGACGGCATCTACTATATTGATGCCTACGGCTATGCCGGCAGCGGCCAGTATACGCTCGAAGTGCTGACCGGTGCCGGCACCGGTGCGGGACTATACCAAAATGACTCTCCCGAACTAACTTATACCGGCCCTTGGTCAACCATCACCAATCCCAGTGCCTCCGGCGGGACCTATGCCAGTGTGAACAAAGGTTCCTCCTCGGTTACTTTTTGTGTAAACGGCACAGGTATTGTGTATAACGCCCTAAAAAACAATCAGCAAGGCATTGCCCGCGTTATCATTGATGAGAAAAACTATCTTGTCGACCTATACTCTCCATCCGCTGCCTTTGGTAAAGTTTTTGAAAAACTCGACCTGAACAACGGAACACATAAAGTTACCATCGAGTGGACCGGAAAGGCAAACCGCTCGGCCAAAAAATCAGCGACAAGCATCAATATCGATTCCCTGCAAGTCATTGCAGATCAA
>CAYZDF010000023.1:0-40666 GCA_964477085.1 uncultured Gracilibacteraceae bacterium
GCCGCAGCTGTTGTGCGTTCAGTAGGCGGTGTGGGGAATGCGGCCAGGTTGGCGGTTCAGCCGGTGGCCGCAGCCGCCAGAACAGTGGCAACTGTAGCGGCGTCAGCTTCCGGCACCGCTGTGGCGGCGGCCGCCGCAACCGCTGTCGTAGCAGGGGCTGCCGGCGCTGTAGTCGGCAATGTAGTAGAACAACATGTAACGGCGGCTACCGAAAGCCGCGCCGCCGGCGTAGCTGCAGGAACACTGGCAGGCGCAGCCACCGGGGCGCTTATCGGAGCGGCAATCGGTTCTGTTGTCCCGGGACTGGGAACGGCGGCGGGAGCGGTTATCGGAGGAGCCGCGGGAGCGATCGGCGGGTTTATAGCTTCTTACTGGTAAAGAAAACTGGTAGAGGTACTCAAAACTTAAATTTAGAATCTATTTTACAAATATTATGAATTTTTAATTAGAGAGAGTAGAAAGGGGTGGTATTATCATTATGGCAAGGAAACCAGTGGATCAAAAATCAAACCTCGTTTGCGGGCGGGTGGCCGATAAACTAAACCGTCCTCTGGCAAAATTAATCGTCCAGGCTTTTCATAAGGATATGCGCAGTGAAGAACTGTTAGGTGAAAGCATCACCGACCGGAAGGGTGTATATGAAATTACCTGGCAGCAAACTCAACTTAGTGGCAAGAGCAAAAATACGGCGGACATTGGCATCAAGGTATATACCCCGGAAAAGAAGACCCTGCTCTTTGCCACAGATACGGACGGCGTGCGGTTTAACGCTTCGGCGCGGGAAGAGATCAATATCACGATCAGCACAGCGATTAAACCAGAAGCGGTGGAGTATGACCATGTCCTGAAAGAAGTCATTTCCCATGCTAAAAATGTTGCCGTCACCGACCTGCAGGAAAATGATCAGCACCAGGATATTACTTTCCTCGCCAAAGAAGCTGAAATACCGCCAGAAAAAATAGAGCACCTGGCCGTGGCTCACCGTCTGCAGGCTGAGTCAGGAATAGATGCTGCTTTCTTTTATGCGCTACTGCGTAAAAACACCCTGCTTAAAAACGATATCGCCAAGCCTTTGCAGGCTAGGCTGGTTATAGATATCAACACGGATATAATCCCGTTATTATATGATGCGGTCTTAACAGACGCGAAAACAATCCAAAGAGATGTTGCTTCCGCCGTAAAGGATATGATAATATCCGAAAATACGTCAGACAAATGCGCGGGATATATTAAGCAGCTCCAGAAGTATAAACAGAAAGCTGAAGAATACTACAAAAATGAGCATCCGCAAAAAGTGCTGGAGCATATCAGTCGCTTTGTGCTGGAAGACAAGATCGGAGAGATGGAGAGACTATTCCGGAAGAATAAAAACAATCCGAGGGAGTTTCTCCAACAAATCACGGACAGCTCGTTTTTTGGCAGTGCGGAAAAAGCAACTGAAAAAACGAAGGACGCCGGAACCTATCTGGCCCTCGGTGAACTGGTCGGATTTGACGAGGCAATCATATCCCAGGTGAAGAATCTGCAGAAGATCGAGAAGCCGGAAGATGTCAAGAAACTGGCTGCCTTGAATAAAGCAGGGTGGAAAGAGGTACTAACGAAGTCGGCGGACAAAATCGTGTCAGCCGGCAGGCCCTTGGATAAAAAGCTGATTGACCTGCAGGCTTCTTCCTTAGCGCGGAAGATGGAAAAGGAATTTCCGACCGCGGCCTTTACCGCCCAATTAGGCAGGGAAAAGAAAACCCTGTATAAAAACCAGGAAGCGATCAAGGATTTTCTGACCAAACATGACGATTTTGACCTGCAGAAAAACAATATTGACCTTTTTCTGAAAGAGAAAAACCGTACCGTCCCGCATGATGAAGCAATGCGGGATGAATTAAAATCCATTCAGCGCGTATTTAAACTTGTGCCCCATTACAGCAAAACAAATGCGCTGCTCATGCAAAACATCCGTTCCGCCCAAAGCATCTTCGCCTGCGGGGAAACCAGGTTCGTCAAAGAAATAGCCCCCAAAGCGGGGATTAAAACCAAAGAAGCCAGGGAAATTTTCCGAAAGGCTGAACGGACCCATACGGCGGCCATGCTTCTGGCCGGGGAACTGCAGGACACTATTCGTTCAAAGGATATACCGGCCCTAGAAATGAAGTCACTGGTGCCAAAAATAGAAGAAGTAAGCAAGGATTTTCCCAACCTCAAGTCGCTGTTCAAACTGACGGACGCCTGCGAATGTGAATCCTGCCGTTCGGTGTACAGTCCGGCAGCCTATCTTGTGGAGATACTTCAGTTTTTGCATAATAGAAGCGTGGTCGACCTTACCGTACCCGCCCCGCCGCCACCGGCAGTCCGTCCCAGCGTGAAAATCGCCAAAGATGTTTTGTTTGAGCGCAGGCCGGATTTGGGCGAGATTGACCTGGGCTGTGCAAACGCCATGACGCCTGTCCCGTACATTGACCTGGTGTGTGAATTGCTGGAAGAAGCGGTGGCACCGGATAAGGGTATCCCTTATACAGGCCCGCTCTCAGGCGGCTTAAATCCCTTAAGGGGCAAAGTCTCCAATGCGTTGCTGGCAGCTCTCCAGGCTTCCGGCATACCGGTAACAGGCCAAGCCGAAGTTTTCGAAACCGAAACAGGGGACGGGGCTGCCGACGACCTGCCTCATTATTTGCGGGATGATAAAGCGGTTTGCAAAATAGTGAAAAACACAGCGGATAAGTATACTATCTACCGGCTGCGTCAAACACTGGCGCCGGCTGAGGAATTAGATGCCGCTCCCGAATACGTTAACACTAAAGCTTATGAAATACTGGCAAACCAAAAATATGCTTTTAGACTTCCTTTTGATTTAAGCCATACCGAGGGAAAGGCTTATTTTTCCCGCTTTGACATTGCCAGAGCGGAACTTATGGAAGATTTCCAACACGCGGGGGATCCGGCTGAAGCCATCGCCACGGAGAAGCTGGGACTCACAGCTGCGGAACGCCAATTGATTGTCAAGCCTCGTCCCACCATAGCCGGACAGAAATCTTATTGGAACCCGCCTTCCCAGTGGGATGATCCCCCTGTTTCCGGAGACGTTGTGAAATACATGAGCAGGGTGGACCACTTTCTTGACAAAACAGGCATTACATACAAAGAATTGGATTTGCTTTTATCCTTAACATTCATTGATCCGGACAAAAACCTGTTTATCAAACATGATGACCTTTCCAGCGATACGGCTAAAAAAGAAATCAATTTAGATATAGAAGCCTTAGATCGCATTCACCGCTTCCTGCGCTTACAGAAGAAAACAAGGTGGAAATTCAGGACTCTCGATGAAATAATATCCCAGGACAAACTTGGCCGGGGAAAGCTCGATGATGAATGTTTGATTAAAATGGCCGACATGCTGAAACTGTCAGAAGAAACAGGTATCAAATTAGATGAACTGATCGGCTTTTTTGGTCAAATACCGCATCAGGTTTTCCCTGACGGGACCACTTCGCTATATCAGCAGATCTTCCTGAATAAAGCCAGGAACGGTTTTATCGACGAAGGCTTACTGCCTGAAAAGGCGGACGGATCCCCGCAATTGAATGATCGCCAAACAAGTCTCTCAGTATGCCTGCAGCTTTCACAACAGGATTTTGAGATACTGCTGACCATCCTTCCAGACGGTACCCTGACATTTGCCAATTTAAGCTATTTATTTGCCGCGTCGGCATTAATGCGCAAGCTGAAACTGAAAGCGACCGATTTTAGCATCCTGGTTAAGCTGACCGGCATCAACCTTCAGGACTCGCCCCGTGCCGCGCTGAAATTTGTCAAAGCGGTTAAAGCGTCCGCAAGCTCACCCTTAAAGCCGGACGATGTCCGATTTTTGCTGCGCCATGAAGCGTCAAACCTGGAACAGCGGGAATTAAAAGACGAAAGTATAAAATTGGTGCTGGAAAAAATACAGGCCGATCTGCAAAAAACTTTTACAGCCAATCGTTCTCTTTATAACCAAAACTTAGCTGCGGATGAACAAAGGGAAACCTTGCAGAACCTGCTAGCAAAGCTAAAGGGAATCAGCGAAGAAGATGTCAAACAGCTGATCAGGTTTATTCGGCGCGACTGGACCTTGGTCTCCGATATCAAAAATGTTGTCAATAGCAAATTAAGCACAGTCTACAGCCCAGCTCAAATAACTGTTCTCATCAATACAATCGACGCGCTGGAAACTGCCTCGGGACCTGATTACACCAGCGAGCAGGATGATCTTGTTACGGCTTTTATTCATGTTATTAATGCATCTGCTGTTACAACAGGCCTCACGCTTAACGAAAAAAAGGTGCTGCTGCAAAATCTCCTTTCGGCAGTGAGCGTTTTAACCGAGGAAGAAGCCGTTATTATTATTCAATATATTGAATTCAACAGGATCTCCGCAGGGGATGCCAAGTCATTTATTGAGGATAAGCTAGGGTATGAAGACAAAGCAAATAATATAATTAGAGAAGGTTTTCTAACAGCTGAGATTAAAACAGGCATCGATAATTTATGGACAGCAACAAATAGTTCCGTGGATGCCAGACGTAAAGAGCTGGCAAAAGCCTATTTTGACGCAGTTGCAGCATATCAATTCCGAGTTGACAGAATAACCATCCTTGAGAAAAATCTTGCTGCCGCCTTTAAATCTGATAACGATCAGATAAAAACAATATTGCAATACGCGAAATTGAAACAACCGGTGCCCGGCGCCGCCTTAATCAGCGATTTACTGCTTGCCGGTACGCTGATTGATACCGATCTTACACATAACAACCCCGTATTACCCTTAATCAGTGAGCAGGCGTTCCCCAATCAGTACCGGTCCCTGCGCCTGCTGCACAAGCTGATTCCCCTGGTGAATTCCTTAAAATTGGATAACCGGGAAACAGCATGGTTTTTAGAAAACAATGCTGCTTTAACCTGGTTTGAACTGGACGGCATCCCTTATCAGACCGGACATAGTGCGGTTGCTTATCAAAAGTATACAGCTTTTACAGGGATGCTCTCCCTGGCTAAAAAGCTCACTCCCGTACCCAACCCGGCAGACGCTGAGAACCCGATTACTTTCCGGGCAGTTGTGAATATGCTGCTGCCGGGGAGTACAGCTGCCAGGGATGAATTCATCGCAAAATTTTCCCTGCTCACAGCTTATTTGCCTGAGGACGTAGACGCTGTGGACGCCTATCTGTTCCCGGCTTTCAATCTAAACAATTATCGTGATATCGAAACATGGAAAGCGGTTGAGAGATGTGTCGGCTATCTTAGGAAACTGGGCGGCGATATTAGCCTGATCAAAGAAATTATCAAGCCGGTACTGACCGGCGACGACACAAAACAGCTCCGCATGGCGTTAAAAGCCCGGTATGACGAAGAAACCTGGCTCAGTACGTTAAAAGAGATTATGGACGCTATCCGCCCGCAAAAAAGAAGAGCCCTGGTTGCTTATTTACTGGCTGTTAACCCGGGCATCAAGGACGAGAAGGATCTGTATGATTACTTCTTGGTGGATGTCGAAATGGAGTCCGGCATGTCTTCTTCCAGGATTGTCCAGGCTCATGGAACTGTCCAGCTTTTTGTGCAGCGCTGTCTAATGGGCCTGGAACCCGGGGCAGCGGCCGATGTGGATAACGATAAGGGCTGGGAACAGTGGAAGTGGATGAGGAACTACAGGGTGTGGGAAGCCAACCGCAAGGTTTTCCTGTATCCGGAAAACTGGATTGAAGCCGAACTTAGAGATGATAAGTCTTTCTTGTTTGCCGAACTGGAAAATGAATTGATGCAGAATGAATTAAATGAGTTTACCGCGGAAGAAGCCCTGATCAAATATATGGGGAAATTAGACAACATTGCCTTCCTGGAAGTGCTGGCCACTTGGTACCAGGCAGATATTAAGACCATGCATGTTTTTGCCAGGACCAAGGGGGGCGATCCCTCTCTCTATTATTACCGGAGATTGGAACAGGAGCGCACCTGGACGCCCTGGGAAAAGGTCGAACTGGATATTACAGGTAACCAGCTGCTGGCTTTTGGGCGCAATAACCGTTTATGCCTGGCCTGGCCGGTTTTCAGCGAAGATCCGGATCCTAATCCGCAGGCGACTGTTCCGGATGGTACTCAGAGTACGGTTACGATGGATAAGCCCAAGCGGAAGCTGAAAATTCAGCTGGCCGTCAGCGAGTACGCTAATAAAAAATGGCAGCCTAAAAAGTTATCCAAAGACGCGATAGATATTCCTTCGGGAATTAACAATTACACCGTGGATGATCTGCCGAGGGATAGATACAACCTGATGTATTTTGCAATGGCTGATCAAGTATGGCTGTTTTGCACGGATTATTCACACAGTCAGGAATCCCATAATATAAACGGTATATTCAATATAGCCGGCTGCAAGGGGTATCCTGAACTGGTCCCTAATTTTCAAGAGTTCACCGCTCCGGACTTTCTGCCTGATTTTCGGGATACTCTGCTGTGGTCGCAGCGGTATTACGAATTGGATATGCCTCCTGATGATCTGGCCGTCAAAAATGCTATTTCCATGTTCCAATTTTATGAAATATTACGTCGGACGCCGGAGTTTTTCCGAATAACTTACCCGCACCAGTTTACCCTGTTGGATTTGGTTGTATTTCTTATTCAATTTATGCTGAAACGGGTGCATGCCCATTCCGAGAAGAGAATGCTTAGTTCGGTAGGCCTGAGGTCCTTAAAAATTCCCCTGGGGACACTGCTTCCGTATTTTATGGAAGACAGCAGCCATGCTTATGTGATTATTCCGGGATTCTATAAAAAAACAAAAGAGATTGGGTTAGGCGAAGCAGTTCTTGAAAAACGGACCGGGTCGGACGTGCTGCAGTTGATAGAGGATCTTATCGACCTCGCTTTAAAATATATCCAAAAATACCAGGAAGATCCGGCACATGATATCGAGGCGTTGAAAGCAGAATTGGTGGCCGATGAAGATTTTCAGGATATCAAGAAAAGGATAATAGAATTTATAGGCTTAAGATACGGGGAGCAGTTCAAAAACATGTACCACCCCCTGGTGTGCCAGTTAAGAAAAACGCTGTACAAAGACGGTGTTGCGGGGTTAATGAAGAGGGAAACACAGCTGCAGCAAAACGAGAAATTCGATTTTGAGAAATACTACCTTCCTAATGCCGGTGTTGTTCCCAAAACATATGTGATTAAAAACCCGCCTGTTGATACGATTTCTTATCCTGTTGAAGACCTTGACTTCAGTACGGAAGGAAGCTACAGCTGCTATAACTGGGAATTGTTTTTCCATGTGCCCTTTATGATTGCCACGCGCCTGACCAAAAACCAGCGCTTTGAAGAAGCATTGACCTGGTTCCACTACATGTTTAATCCGACCGGGGCTTTGCCGGGCACAACACCGCAAAAATACTGGGTAACAAAGCCATTCTTCCAAACGCACGACAGCGAATATATCAATCAGCGAATTGACACCCTGCTGTATAAAACAGCCAACCAAACAACACCGGAGATAGCCGAACTGGAATTCGCCATAGAACAATGGCGGTTAGAGCCGTTCAAACCGCATGTGGTGGCCCGCTTAAGGCCGGTGGCTTACCAGAAGGCCTTGCTCATGAAATATATCGACAACCTGACCGAATGGGGGGACTACTTATTCCGTCAGGATACCATGGAGTCCATTGTCCAGGCTACCCAAATGTACATTCTGGCAGACAAATTGCTGGGTCCCAAACCAAGGGTGATTCCCCCGGTTGTGAAAGCGCCGTATGAAACCTATAACCAGATTGAAGGAAGGCTTGATGCCTTCGGGAACGCCTTAATTGACCTGGAAAACATTTTACCTGACTTGTCGGTATTGCCTGAAGGAGGTGTCGAACTGCCCCCGCCGTCGGTCACCTTATCTATGCTTTATTTCTGCATTCCACGCAACGATAAAATGCTGGAATACTGGGACCGTATCGCCGATCGTTTGTTTAAGATACGTCACTGCCAGAATATTGACGGGGTTGAAAGAAGCCTGGCCCTGTTCGCGCCTCCCATCGACCCGGGAATGCTGGTTAGGGCGGCTGCTACGGGACTGGATATTTCCGCCGTAATCGCCGGCCTTAACGCTCCCACACCTTATTACCGGTTTAATGCGATATTGCCAAAAGCGACGGAACTCGCTCAAGAGGTTAGGGGGTTGGGCGCTTCTCTGCTGCAGGCCTTGGAAAAGAAAGATGCGGAAGCCATGTCCTTATTGCGTAGCGAACTGGAGATTAAAGTATTGAACGCTGTCAAAGACCTAAAACTGCTGCAAATTAAAGAAGCCAAAGAGCAGATTGAGATTTTGCAAAGAACGAAAGCGGTGACAGAAGAAAGAAACAAATACTATTCCTCCATCCAAAGAATTATTGCTAATGAGCAGTTAAATCTTGACAAATTAAGTGAATCCCAGGATTATCAGACAGCATCGCAGATAGTGCGAACAATTGCCGGCGCGCTCGCGTTGATTCCGGAAATGCATCTGGGAGCGAACGGTTTTGGGGGTTCGCCGGAGGTTGTATTCCAAATTGGCGGATCGGCTCTTTCCAAAGCAACGAATATTGGGGCTGATATTCTTAATATCCTGAGCAGCGTTGCCTCCTATGAAGCTAATCGCGCCTCGATTTTAGCCAGTTATGACAGGCGTTACGACGATTGGAAGCTGCAGGAACGCCTGTCTAAAAAAGAATTGGCCCAGATCGAAAAGCAAATTACGGCTGCCGAAATACGCAAAGAAATCTCGGAAACCGACCTGAAAAATCACGAACTGCAGATAGAAAACGCCAATAAAACAGATGAATTCATGCGAAGCAAGTTCACCAATAAGGAATTGTACGAGTGGATGATCGGGCAAATAAGTTCCGTTTACTTCCGAGCTTATCAACTGGCCCATGATTTTGCCAAAAAGGCGGAACGAAGCTACCAGTTTGAACTGGGGAACGACGATACATTTATTCAGTACGGCTATTGGGACAGCATGAAGAAAGGCCTGCAAAGCGCAGACCACCTCATTCACGATCTCAAGCGCATGGAAACAAGCTACCTTGATAAGAACAAGCGGGAATATGAAATTACCAAACATGTATCGCTCGTCATGCTTGATCCCTTAGCCTTGATCAAATTAAGAGCAACCGGGTCCTGTGATTTCAGTATTCCGGAAACTTTATTCGATATGGATCATGCCGGCCATTACTTCAGGAGAATAAAATCGGTGAGTATCAGCATGCCTTGTATTACGGGGCCGTTCACCTCAGTCAGCGCCAAGCTTTCCCTGGTCAGCAATAAATACCGGAAGAACACCAATCCCGGTGAAGGATACGGCGAGGATCCGGGTAATGACGAGAGGTTCGTTTATAATATCGGGGCCATTCAATCCATCGCCGCCAGCAGCTCCCAAAACGACAGCGGTGTGTTTGAATTAAATTTCAGGGATGAACGTTACCTGCCGTTTGAAGGCGCCGGAGCAATCAGCAGTTGGCGATTGGAACTTCCCGGCGAGGTGCGCCAGTTTGATTACAATACGATTTCGGATGTGGTTTTACATCTTAAATATACGGCCCGCGAGGGAGGCTCAACGCTTAAAGGCCTGGCTGAAACTTCTTTAAAAGACCGTTTGGCGGAAATAAAGCAGCAGCTCAACCGGACAGGATTACATGTCGCCATATCAATGAAGCATGACCTTCCCAATGAATGGCATCTGCTGAAAAAGAACGGAACCGTCGATTTGAAAATTGATAAATCAAGGCTGCCCTATATGGCTCAAACAATTGAGGCCGCTATTGAAAATGTAATGTTTGTAGCCAAGGCAAAGGACAATCCGGCATCTTTTTCAGTCAGCGTTGACGGTAATACCGTTAATCTTGCCAGAATAGACGCCTGGGAGCTTTGCCGCGGAAACAATGCCGGTATTGGTCTGGATACTTCTTTTGAATTGTCGGTGCCTTTCGACCAATTATATAATCTTGATGAATTGATGATGGTCGTAAAGTATAGTAGTTTTTAGCAGATAACTATTTTTATCAATCTAACCGCCGAACGGCGGTTTTTTGTTCAACATAATACCCTGTCAATGTAAAAGGACGGCCTTATTTCCTATGATGGAAATTGATAATGCAAACTTAAATAGCTGACTATGAGATGCCAGCTGTCTCTTTTTTATAGGAACTCAGACAAGCTGAATATCAGGGAAAAATGTCCCTCTGCCTTAATCTTGTGCAAGGTTGAGTTTTTAATTGCGGCATGCAATTCACGATTGGTTCTCTGGACATTTTGAAAAGACCTTGCCGAGAAAATCAGCTTTGTCTCGCAGGAAAGGTTCCTGCTTCTTTGCAAATGGTCAATTTTTTGGTATTGCTTCATCATGTTGATATAGAAAGAATTAACCGGATTGCTCCAGACTTGCGGAGTTAATTTCAAGCTCTGCATTTTCACTAGGCCGCTGAGTGCGGGAATCAGGCTGAGGACGGAAAGATAATAGCTGTTTTGGTGTAACTTCCTGTATAAGACACTATAAAGTGCTGTACTGCATACTTTCAGCCACCAGGGTAAGTAGATCATGGTCTCGATTAAATACAGCCTGGTGACTCTGGACTGATGACGGATGGCATAATCCAGGGCAAAGATTCCGCCCAGGCAATAACCGCACAACTCAAAGCGATTCAAATGAAGTTCTTTGGCAGTTCGCGTTATTACTGCAATGATTTCTTCAATACCGGCCTCCGGGATGAAATCAGACTTGCCGTAACCGGGCAAATCCAGAGCTATGATCATCTTGTCCCTAAACAGCTCTTTGATATTTTTCCCGGCAAACATACTCTTGTTCAGGTTCAATCCGTGGAGACAGATAACGGGGTCGCCGTGCCCGTAGACGGAGTAAGCAATTTTATAACCGCGGTAGTCCATGGTTTGATGGAGTAGCTGGGGACTACGGTTCACGATGTACTCCCCCCCAGCAGACGGTAAAATTTGGGGAGTGCGTGGCTGTCCATACTTCTGCCTGTGCCGCTGTCCGCATTGCTGCCCGAACCGCTGCTTTTTGCCTGGCAAAAGCAGCGAGGGCCGCCGCTGGCAGTATGCATTCGCTGCCACACGTCCCGGATATCGTCGGTTAAAAGGTTGCCATAGCTCAGGTTTAAAAAATCACAGGGGCCATAATTGCCGGACGTATCCACATAACTATGCTGGGAACCGGCACCGCAGCCGAACTGTTCGGCCGATTCAAAATAAGGAAAGACTGAAGCCTTGGGATAGCGTTTATTCCTATTCAGCGTAATATGCAGTTTTTTCAGTTCATTCTGCTCGCTTAAAGTAAGAATGGCGGGGTGGGAATCCGACAATTTACCGCAGGGGAGGGGCTCGATTATTCTCATTTCGTCTATCCCTTCCGCTTGCAACAGGGCAGCCAGTTCATAGATTTCCCCTCCGGCCAGCAGTTCCCTGGTGCAAACTGTCTGGCTCATGGTATACAGTCCTGCTTTTTTGGCATGCCTGATCGCTTGCAGTGCTTGCTCATAAGCTCCGGGATATCCCCTTAACCGATCATGTTTTTCTTGGGAAATGGAGTCAAGGCTTACGGCTATGCCGAATAAACCGGCTGACTTTAGGGTGGCAGCCCTTTCTAGGGTCAGGCCGAAACCGGTGGAAAACACCAGAGAAATACTTTTCCGTCGATCAATTGAAGAGATCACCTGTTCGAGGTCATCCCTTAAGAGGGGTTCGCCCCCGGTAAAACCAATGATTCCCACGCCGAGATCCTGCAGCTTTTTTACAATCTCCAGCAGCACTGTCGTATCCGGTTCAACTTCTCTTTGGAGGACAGAGGCGGCGGCACTGCAATGCCAGCAGTAGTAGCGGCATTTTCCGGTAGTGGCGATATAGGCGGAAATCGGAGCCAGCCGTTTGCCTTGAATATGGTTTTCAAAAAAATCCGCACCCTCACCCGGCACCTGCAGGGCGATATTCAAAAAAACGGGGGAATTGAGCGGCGGGATAAAAGAGTTAAGCAGATAATTCCCGTCATGCTCTGACAGCCGATCATGTTTGATGGCATTGAAGCCGCATTTAATCATATTTCTCAGCCGGTATTTTGGGGACTGGGAAAACTTTAGGTGGATCTTTAGGAAGTTAGACAGGATGCCCCTGTCAAAACACATCTTAGTCATTATTCGTTTATTCATCTGTTTTCTCCTCCGGTCATCCTTGTAGAGTTTGTTTAATTAATTTTTTTGAATACTTTTGATAGCTAGTATCATCAGGTCAAGATGTTGCTTTTAACCTTAATCTATGCCGGGTTTTTGATAAATACCGTAAACATAGCGATGGGTTGCCTTGGTAAATCCGTATTTCTCCAACAAGTGGATCAGATCGGTTTGAACGAAAGGATTTCTTAAGTCAAGCATGACGTCGAAGCCAGCCAGGGCACCGGTGGAGACCACAAATTCTGCCAATTCTTTGGAGGTATTAAAATGGAAATCATGAAACCCTTCTGTACTCAGCACTTTATGAAATGAATTTTTGAAGAACCAGTTGTCAAAGGCTTTTAAATCCCTTGGGTTAGGCAGCGGGAGCATAAGTTTAAAGACCTGATCAGCATGTTTGGCCAGGAGCTGAGGATAGACACGGGCGACCTGGGGCAAGGTATCCTTCCTATTGACGATCACGGCCAGGTAACCGCCTGAGTTTAAGATCCTGCGACATTGCCTGATAATTTGTAGCGGTGGCCGGTACTTGATGGCCCATCCGCACAATACGGCATCAAAGGTCTCGTCCTCACAGTTTTCCAGGTAATGGAGCATATCGTCCACGATGAAGGAAGCATTTGCAGGCAGGCTTTTTTTGGCTTCACTCAGCATACCCGGGGAAATATCAACCAGGGTCAGTTCGGCGTCGGGAAACAAGTTACGGAACGCCAGCGAATTGTAACCGGTTCCGGCAGCCAAATCCAGTACTTTTAACGGCGGGGCTTCAGCAGGGCGGCTGTTTAAGTGTTTGCCCAGTTCCCCGATCAGGGCATCATTATAGCTGTGCATCGCACGTAGGAAGATTTGCTCGTAATTCTTACTGACCAAGCTATAGGATGCTCCGATTTCCCTGCAGGTTACAGTCTTTTGGCCCAAAAATAAGCGGGCTACCTTAGTGTATAACTGCAGTCGGCTCATAGCGTTCCCTCCTGTTTTACTTTAACTCCTGTGGCGAGATAGTCCCGGTTATTAAGCCTGTCAATCGCAGGGATAAAACCGGCTTCAGTCATCATCTCCTTAAGCTTTGAAGGAGGAAGCGGGTAGATTTTTTCCCAGCAGCAGCGTTCCAGGAGAAACAAGAATTTGGCCTGGATGCTGTCGGGGAAAAACTCCTGGATAATAAGCAACCCGTCATCCTGTAGGAGCTGAAATATTTTGCTGAGAGAGGCGGCTTGGGCTGGGAGATGATGAAAACAGTCCCTGAGAATAATGACGTCGTAGGTCTGGTTAAGTTCGGCGTTAGCCAGCGTTTTATTAATAACCTTAACTGCCTGGTTTCTTTTCCGGGCAATTTCCGTCATTTTTTTAGCTGGGTCGATAATAGTTACTTGATGTCCAAGCCCGATCAGACGATGGGCCAATAAGCCGGTGCCCCCGCCGATATCGCAAATTGAAAGCTGACGCTTATCGGCCAGTGCCTCGACTTTGCTGACGATGGCCCGATCATCCTCCAGTTTTAACGTTTTCATAAAGTTATCGTAAAAGCGGTAGTATACATCAAAAAGGAGACTTGACATTCTGTTATGTCCTCATTTCTGCCAGCCGTTTGCTGACGTAGTTCAAATCGGTTGAACTGCAGATCCTTCTGTTGTTGCTGTCTAAAAGCCGGTAATGCTGAGATATAATGTTTTGTTGGATTTTATAACCAAACTCTTCTTTAATTAACCGCCACCAAATCTTCCCGCCCATAGTTTCAGGAAAGTTTTCACTATAACTGGTAAAAGCGATTGTTTTTATAATGTCCAGGGCATCATCCCCAAAAATCATTTGGATGATCTCGCTGTTAGGGAATAATACCACTACGGAAATAGCCCCGGACCAGGTCAATGTACTCCGGCCTTTCTCGATCTCCACCAGAGTCTTTTTGGACATCCCCAATATTTCAGCCATTTTATCCTGGGTATAATCATATTCGGTCCGGATTAACTTCATTTTATCGTTGAGAATTATAATAAATTCATTCTTGGTCATTCGAAAAACCTCCCTTATAGTGTAATATTACACTATAAGGGAGGTTTAGTCTATATACCTTAAGGCCTATACGAGATAGTCTTGACTATAATGTTTTCAATTGGCAGAGAAAACAACACGGCTTTAGCAATCATTTTCCTAAAATATTCCAAGGAAAAATGTGAGTTAAAAAAATTATTAAAAGATAGTAACACCTGTGATATTATCTATTTTTGAATCTTAAGCAGGGGAACTAAATCAACTGGTGCTCTGAAAAGTATTACGGTCATAACTTATTATTTCCTAAAAATAGCATGTCTAAAATAATGGAAAAAGGACATCATCTCTACGAACTTCCCGTCAAAAACGGCGATCAGCCTCAAGCCGCAACTAAGGAATTCCAAACCGTCAGGTAATTTCTGTTCATTATTGAGGGATCATGCACATGGATTGACTTCATTTGAAGGGAAAAATGTTTGATCCCTCTGTTGATATTTGTCGAACAGTATGCTAAACTGCAAAAGAATAGAATATTTTGATTATAAAGAGCCATATAAGTCCACAAATACGGTGTGGAAGTTTCTACGTGGTAACCATGAATTACCTACGCTATGGTGTTCCTTTTTCAGCAATGTTGTTTTAGTTAAATTGCAACGTTGGTTGGGTAAATGGATGAAGAACACCGGTTCTTGATCCATTTTTTATTGTATATTCATATTATATTCTGGTTTATAATTTAATAGCGTCACCTAAAATTCGTCAAATTGCAGGACGGGAAGCCTACACTCCTAACTGTGATTTGTCTTTTTTATTTTATGGCACGAAACGGAGATTTGCGCAATGGCAAAACCCGCCCTGTTGGAAATGAAAGGGATTACCAAAAAATTTGAAAATACGCTGGCCAATGATCATATCGATCTGCGTTTGTATCCGGGTGAGATCCATGCGCTGCTGGGGGAGAACGGTTCGGGCAAAAGCACACTGATGAACATCTTGCTGGGGATTTATAAACCCAATACGGGCGAGATCTTTTACCAAGGTGAAAAAGTACATATGAAGAGTCCAAAAACAGCTGCGGACTTACATATTGGGATGGTACATCAACACTTTGCGCTGATTCCAACGTTAACCGTGGCGGAAAATATCTTTCTGAGTATGCCGCGATGCGGTTTCATCTTACATCAGAAAAAAATGGAGGATCAAATCCGGGCGTATTCCGAGAAATTCGCCCTTCCAGTCGACCCGGGTGCCAAAGTATGGCAGCTCTCGGTGGGTGAGCAGCAACGGGTGGAGATCATGAAACTGTTGTGCCGGAACAGCGAGGTTTTGGTTTTGGACGAGCCTACTGCGGTCTTGACGCCCCAGGAGGCGGGGGAAATGTTCAAAACTTTGCGCAAGATGGCCGACAGTGGAAAGTCTGTGATCTTTATTTCCCACAAAATGAATGAGGTCATGGCGCATGCTGACCGCATTACGGTGCTCAAGAATGGCAAAGTGGAGGATGAAATGCTCGCGGGAGATGCGACCATTGCGCGTTTGACCAAAGCGGTGGTCGGAGCACGGGAGATGGAGCAAATCATATGTAAGTCCCATAAGGAACAGGGAAACCTGCTTTTGGAGGCGAAACAGCTTCGTGTTTTTAATGATAAGGGGCTGGTTGCGCTGCATGACATCTCTTTCCAGCTGTATGCCGGGGAAATCTTGGCGATTTCCGGTGTCGCCGGCAGTGGGCAGCGTGAGTTGGCCGAAGCACTTGCCGGGCTAAGAAAGGTCGCTTCAGGCAGCATTATCATGAACGGAGCAGACATGACCAAAACCAGTACCAAAGAAAGAATCTCCCGGGGTATCTCGTTTATTCCGGAGGATCGTTTGAAAATGGGCTTGATTCCGGGCATGAATATGAAACAAAATACAATCTTAAAGGAATTCAGTGCGCCGGCCTACAGCACTGGCGGTATTCTTCGGAATCAGGACATCGAGGCTCTGACGGAGCGCCATGTACAAGCCCATGAGATTAAACATGGTGGGCTGGATTTGCCCGTCAGTCTCATGTCGGGCGGCAATCAGCAGAAGCTGCTGATTGCCCGGGAAATTAACGGTGACCCGACGCTGATCATCGCAGCGTATCCGGTGCGCGGACTGGATATCGGAGCAACGGAAGCCATCCACCGCATTCTGATGACGCAGAGGGACAGCGGTGCTTGTGTGCTGCTGATTTCGGAAGAATTGGACGAAATCTTTGCCATGTCTGACCGGGTCGCGGTGCTGTGTGACGGCAAGCTGATGGGAATTCGCCATACAGCGGAAACCAATTATGACGAAATCGGCCGCCTGATGTCTGGGGCGTCGGTATAAGGGTGAAGAACATGAAAATAGGAAAGATACAATTTGAAAAAAAGCAAACGGTTTCCCTGCGCAAACGAATTGTCAATCCCATCGTGTGTGTTGTACTGGCGCTGGCCTTCAGTTCTCTCTTCATCATCGGCAATGGGTTTGATCCGATTGCCGTCTATGCCAAAATGATCTCCTATTCTTTTCTGAATGCCAGAGGACTCTATAACAGCATCAATGCGGCGCTGCCGTTGATGTTTTGCGGCCTGAGTGTGGCCATTGCGTTTAAGATGAATTTGAACAATATTGGTGCGGAAGGGCAATTTGCCATCGGCGCGATTTTTGGCGGCGGATTTGCGCTCTTCGGACCGGCCTTGCCGGCGCCCCTCAATCTGCTCGTCATGTTTTTGCTGTGTGCACTGGGCGGCGGTCTTTGGGCGATGATTGCCGCAGTGCTGAAGGCGTATTGGAAAGTGAATGAAACCATCGTCACCCTGATGCTCAACTATATTGCCTTGCTGTTTCTGGATTATCTCTGCTACGGTCCCTGGATGGCGCCCAGGCAGACCACCGCGATGACCGCGACCATCCCAAAGTCCATGTATCTCCCAAGTTTGGGCGGTACCAGCTCCGGTGTTTTACTCGCCATTGCGATCGCCATTCTGCTGCTTCTCTTTCTCAAATATACCACCGGCGGCTATCAGATCGGGGTGATTAAGAACAGTACCCGGTCCGCGGAGTATGCTGGGATGCCCGTAAAACGCTATATTCTGATTGTCTTCGCTTTAAGTGGTGCGTTGGCAGGACTCGCCGGCTTTGTAGAAGTGACCGGCATCGTGCATCGCGTGCAGGCACAGCTGCCCGGCGGCAGCGGCTATACGGGAATTGTCGTTGCGTATCTCAGCCAGTTTAACCCGTTGGTGGTCATCCTTGTCTCGATCTTATTCGGCGGTCTGCAAAACAGTTGTGCGGCTGTCCAGCTCATGGGTGTACCGTCTCAGATTGCCACCATGATTCAGGGGACGATTATGATCTTTGTCATTGCCGGTGAATTTTTAAATCACTATAAAATTACCTATGATCAAGCGGAAAATAGGGAGGTGTCGAAACTATGAGTGTTCTTATCACCTCTATTTGTGCCGCAGCCATTGTTTACGCCGTATCGATATTATATGCGGCCATCGGCGAGATTTTTTCCCAGCGTGCCGGAATTATGAACCTCGGGATTGAAGGCATCATGCTCATGGGCGCCGTCTCCGGCTTCTTAACGGTGGTCCATACCAACAATCTGGCACTCGCCCTGCTCGCGGTCATCGGGGTAGGGGGGTTATTGGGTCTGGTATTTGCCTTTCTGACCGTGACCCTGCAGGCGGATCAGACGGTGTGCGGCATGGCCTTTTTGATTTTTGGCAGCGGCTTGAGCGGTTTTATCGGGAAGAACGTCACAGGAATCGCTTCGGCCGTCAAATTTGAGAAAAATTCGATTCCGTTGCTGAGTAAGATCCCGGTGGTCGGGGAGATCTTCTTTCAACAGGATCTTCTCGTTTATTTCATGTACCTCATCGTGCCCCTGAGTATGTTTTACATCCAGAAAACAAGACCGGGGCTTATCTTGCGGGCGCTCGGAGAAAACCCGGCTTCTTTGGACACGGCGGGCATCAATGTATTTCGGCTGCGCTATCTCTATGTGATGTTTAGCTGCGCGATGATCGCCATCAGCGGCGCCTGTATCACCTTGTCCTACACGAATTTCTGGAATGAAGGCATGACGGGAGGGAAGGGCTGGATCGCCTTTTCTTTAGTCGCCTTCTCCCGCTGGAACCCGGGATTTGCCGCCCTTGGTGCGTTGCTTTTCGGTGGCATCAGCATCCTCGGCATAAACCTGCAGGTGTACCTGCCAGGAATCCCATCCCAGTTTTACAGTATGCTTCCGTATGCGGCGACAGTTGTTGCCTTAATCATAACCACGGGCAGTTTCCGAAAGACACATACGGCGGAACCAGCAGCATTGTGCCAAAAATACGTACGTGAAGAACGTTAAAAACAAGGAGGAAAGAAAAGAAAATGAAAATCAACATGAAGAAAAAATGGATCAGTATGTTACTCATCGTGGCCATGGCCGTCACACTCCTTGCCGGATGCTCCGGCAGCCCAACGGAGAAAGCCTCAGGAACCAAGCTTGACTATTCCAGCATCAAAATCGGCGAAATCACCTCGCTGGTCGTCAATGACGGCGGCTGGTGCCAGGCCACGCATGAAAGCTTGCTGGCGGCCATGGCTGAGCTCGGAATTCCGAAAGAGAATTTAAAAGTGATTGAAAATGTGGCGGAAGATCAGACCTCAGTAAGCAACGCGTATAATGCCCTGGCTAGTGAAGGTGTCAATCTGATCATCGGTGCCAGCGCCGGCTACGCAACCTTCCTTTCCGAACTGGCTGCTCAAAACCCGGATATCATCGTTGCCCAGCAAGGGGATCAGGTTCCGAATCTGATCGGCTATCAGATCCGCAATTATGAAGGAATGTTCCTGGCCGGCTATGCCAGTGCCCTCATGTCCAAAAACAATACCCTGGGCTTTGCGGCCAGCATGTCGGAGGCTTCCGTACGTGCAGCTATCAACGGGTATGCGCTGGGTGCAAAATACGCCAATCCCAATGCCAAGGTCCAAGTGGTTTGGGCCAACAGCTGGTACGATGTCGATATTGAAACCCAGAGTGCCAAGACCCTGATCAATCAAGGCATCAAGTATATGGGGATGGAAGCATCTTCGCCGGCAATTCCGCAAACTTGTGAAGCCAATGGGGCATACTGTATCGGTTATAACGTCGATATGCAGGCCTTGGCACCCAAGGCAGTACTGTTCTCCTATGTCTGGAACTTTGCACCAATCTTTAAAGATATTATAGCTTCTGTCGTTGACGGAACCGCCAGCAGCGACACCTATTATTACGAAGGTGGCGACTGTGCGAAGATCACTGCTTTCAATGACGCGATTGTCCCCAAAGATGTCCAAGACAAAGTCCTGCAAGTGAAGGCCGACATCGAAAGCGGCAAAATCAGAGTCTTTGGCGGTGAGCTGAAGGACAACGAAGGCAATGTACTGGTCCCGGCGGGTCAGACCATGAGCGACGACAAGATCAACACCCAGGAATTCCTGGCGGAGAATGTCATTGGCACTTGGAAATAAGGGAATTAGAAAATAATCCCGTACAGCTTGTACAGCAACAAGGAGAAAACAGATTCATGAAGAAAACAGTCGAGAACTTAAAAATGCTAATTCGCGCCGGGAGAGCCTTGATCCCGGCGGAAAAAGCAATTCTGCACGGTACATTGGTCAATGTGATGACCAGCGAGATCTATCCGGCGGATGTGGCCATTTATCAAGATACAATCGTTGCTGTAGGCGATGTGCAGGCCTATCTCGGGCCGCAAACGGAAATCATTGACGCCGCCGGAAAATATCTTGTCCCCGGTCTCATCGACGGACATATTCACAGCGAATGCAGCAAGCTGAGCATCACGAGCTTTGCCAAAGCGGTCGTGCCGTGTGGGACCACCAGCATGGTATCCGGGCTGGATGAGTATATTTCTGTGTCCGGCCTGGAAGGTCTGCGGGAGGTTTTGACCGAGGTGGAAAGGAGTCCCCTGAAAGTATTTTGGGGCGCGCCTTATAAAACCCCCTATACCTTTCCGACTTCCACCATTTCCTGTAACTTCAATCCGGAAATCCACCGGGAAGTTCAACCATGGCAGGAATGCTTTGGTGTATGGGAAACCGTGCGGGAAGCCATTCAGGAAGAGGACGAAAACGCGCTGGGTGCCATCGCTGAAGCCTCCAAGAACCGCCTGCCGATCTTCGGCTGCGCACCCATGGCGCGCGGGAACGATTTAAACAGTTATCTGTGTGCAGGGGTCCGGCTGGATCACGAGAGCTATGATCACGAAGAAGTGGTAGAAAAGATGCGCAAGGGGATGCATATGCTGATTCGGGAATCCTCCGTCACTCATTTTCTGGCTGAGAACATTCGGGCCGTGACGGAAGTGAACCCCGCGCTGGCCAGACGCGTCAGCTTCTGTACCGATGACGTCACCCCCTCCGATGTCTTAGAGAAGGGACACGTAGATCACTTGGTTCGCCTCGCCATCGCCGCTGGCGTCGACCCGATGACCGCGATTCAAATGGCGACCATCAACAGTGCTGAGGCCTACCGCATTGACGACCAGGTCGGCTCCATCTCTCCAGGGAGAATCGCCGATATTCTGCTGATTGACAGCCCGGAACAGTTCCGGGTGCAGGCCGTGATCACCAACGGCAAGCTGGTGGCACGAGACGGAGCCTTGACCTTCCGGTTGGAAGCGCCCCCGCGCAGTGCAGTCTTAAGCAGTCAGTTAAAATGCCAAAAAACCACCAAGGAAGATTTTCAATACAAGGTTCCGATCATGAAAGGAACCGCACGTGTTCTGGCGATGAACGTGGAAGGACCTTTTGTCCGCAAACGGCGGGATGTGACCCTTCAGGTGGAAAATGGCTTGGTGCTTCCGGATATTGAACAAGATGTCGCCATGGTTTCCGTACTCGAACGCTTCGGCGTGAACGGTAACCAATCGCTCGCTTTCTGCTCCGGCTGGAATCTGAAGCGTGGTGCGATGGCTTCCTCGGCAGCACCCGACGACAATAATCTGATTGTCATGGGGGTCAGTGCCGAAGACATGGCGATCGCCGTCAATTATCTCATCGAAAACGGCGGCGGTCAGGTCCTGGTAGCAGACGGCGAAGTGTTGAGCTTTCTGCCGCTGCCGGTTGGCGGTATTGCCAGCGACGAAGAGCCGGCAGTCGTCGCTGCCAAGGAAAAAGAGCTGTCCGCTGTGGCCAAGCAGCTGGGCTGCAACTTACCGGAGCCGCTCATGTATATGTTCTTTTTACCGATTACGGCGATTCCCGACTATGCGATTACTGATATCGGCCCGGTTGATTGTGTGAAACTCACCACCTTTGATCCGATCCTGGCGTTACAGGAAGGATAGAAAAGGAGACGTTTTTATGGAAAAAGAAGCGCTAAAAAAACGAATTGAGGTCGCTGCAGGCAGAATTCCTGCGGATTTGGTGATCAAAAACTGCAAGGTGGTGGATGTCTATAACGCCGCCATCATCGAAGGCCAAACCATTGCGCTTGTGGATGGCTGCATCGCAGGCATCGGCGATTATACAAGTAAACAAGAAATCGATGCCCAGGGGCAGTATGCTCTTCCCGGCTTCATTGACGGTCACATCCACATTGAATCGTCCTATGTGACGCCGGAGGAAATCGGACGGCTTCTGGTGCCGCACGGGGCGACCACGATTATTGCAGACCCGCACGAGATCGTCAATGTGTGCGGGCTGGACGGCCTGCGGTTCATGCTTGACGCCGCCAAGAAGACCAAACTGGATATCCGTTTTATGCTCCCGTCTTGTGTCCCGGCTACGCCTTTTGAGCATGCCGGTGCGGTGATTGATGCCGCCGCCATGGAGCGTCCGATTGCCGAGGAGCAGATTCTGGGTTTGGCGGAGTTCATGAATTATCCAGGGGTTATCTATGCAACGGATGATGTCTTGGACAAATTGCTAGTCGCGATCCGGGCGGGAAAACGCATTGACGGGCATAGTCCCGGCATCGGCGGCAAGGACCTGAATGCGTATGTGGGGAGCGGGATCCATACGGATCACGAGTGCTCCACTACGGAAGAAATGCTGGATCGTCTCTCGCGCGGCATGTATATCTTGCTGCGGGAAGGCTCCGCGTGTCACAACCTGCGTACGCTGCTCAAGGCTGTAACCCCTGCCAACAGCCGCCGTTGTATCCTGTGTTCCGATGACCGGCAGCCGGAGACCATTTTGAAGCTGGGACACCTGGACAACCATTTGCGGATCTGCGTGGAGGAAGGCCTCGATCCGATCCTGGCCGTCCAGATGGCCACGCTCAATGCGGCGGAATGCTTTGGTCTGAGCGACAGGGGGGCGATTGCACCCGGTCTGCGCGGGGACATTGTGTTGGTGGATAATCTAAAGGATTTCCATGTGCAGCGTGTATTGATCCAAGGCGAGGAGATTGCCAGAGCCGGTGCCTATTTACCGGCGGTAGAATTATGTGACAGTACGGCGGTCCGGGGCAGCTTCCATGTCAAGGACTTCTCCGTGGCAAAGTTGCAATTACCGCTTCAATCCAGTCATGTCCATGTGATCGATATTCTCCCCGGCGGGGTCGTGACGGGAAAGGGAACAGCGGACGTCGCCCGCAATGAACGGAGTGAATTTGTCTACCAAACGAAGCAGGATATTGTGAAGGTTGCAGTCGTTGAGCGTCATCAGAATACCGGCAATGTCGCGGTTGCCCTGCTGCGTGGTTATGGGATTCAACATGGTGCCGTAGCGTTGTCTATTGCCCATGATTCGCACAATATCATCGTCGTGGGCATCACGGACGAGGAGATGGCCTTTGCCGTCGAGCAGCTGATCACGCAGGGCGGTGGCATTGTTCTGGTCAAGGACAAGACCGTGATTGACGCGATGCCGATGGTAATCGGTGGGATCATGAGTGATCAGACCGGGGAATGGGTCAGCGAGAAGCTGAAACAGATTCACGAGACGGCCTATGCAGAGCTGGGCATCCGCCGTGACTTAGAGCCGGTCATGACCCTGTGTTTTATGTCCCTGGCGGTTATCCCCGAGCTGAAGCTGACGGATCAGGGACTTTTTGATGTGACCCAATTTGCCTTCATACCGCTCGAAGCAGATATGGAGATCTGATCATCATTGCAAATTTTCTTAAATCTCATAGTGTGTCCACATACTATGGATCTTCACAGTTTTCTCGGCTTCTATGACCTCGTAAACAAGTCGGTGCTGAATGTTTATCCTTCGTGCTTTTAGACTGAAGGTTGAAAAAGAAAAATCCATTACCGACATCGGATATGATTATGGCTATAGTCCGTCCAATTTCAGTTCGGTATTTAAGAAGCACAATCATCTTAATCCGGCTGAATTTCGAAAAGAGAAGAAGTTGTTCATATTATTCCTTTGTTGTCACACCGGCCCTGCCCGATGATGTCAGCAAATCTCATTTCAATTGAAAGTTAAACCGGTCCCTGACTTTCCTGGAATCAAACCATTGGCAACGAAAGCAGAAATGATTATTTTCAAATAAACCCCATAATTAAAGTAAAAAATTTCATGCTTATCTCGCCGTACCTGATGATGCGTTTGAAATTGATAAGAAGTTTCTGTCAGATAACCAAGGATACCAGACTTTACCGGTGTTTCTAACCGGCGATGGCCTGGAACGATACGGAAACTTTGGCTCCTATGTCGATCCCGTTTCTTTGCTGGATAATTTCAGGCAGAAGTAAAAGTTGGTTGATTCAGATGATCCGTTCCTAGTCGACACCGATTATGAGTATATTATGATCGGTCTTTTTTTTGTCGTATTACCATCTATTTTATTACCATAAGGAAAAAATTAACAAAGTATGATAATTTAAGAGGATAGCTGCAAAATTTCGCGAATATCAAATAAAAAATTTTTAACCGGAGGAATTATGGAATCATTACAAGAATATTTAAGATTATTGCTTGAATACTGGTATGTTTTCGTCGTTTTATTTATCGTTTTCTTTATATTTAGGTTATTTTCTATTTTTAAGCCAATGCGTTATCTGTCCCGCGGCAATTACGCTCAAGCTATTTCCAAGATGGAAAGATTACTTCATACAGAAACCTATAAAAAAAATTCCAAATTAACAAGTTCGCTCTTATATAATATTGCCAACTGTTATAACCGGCAGGGCGACTTGCGAAAATCACTTGAGGTCTTAACGCAAATAGACTTCCAAAAAAATAAAGACTCCAGATTTCTGTACTGTTACGATGTATTGTATGCAGTTAATCTGTTTCTTTTGGAAACGGATATTGAAGATGCTATTAGCATGATGGATAAAGCCAAAGCAATCTTACAGGCTAATGAGATAATGCCGCTGTTGGCCTTAAGCGAGGGCTGGAAAGGAAACATTGACAAAGCTCAGGAATACTTAAACCTGTATAAATCTCCTGAAAACGGCAAAGGGAGATTGCTTTTCAGTTTAAAAAATATGACCCTGATTTATGATAAATTCACTTATGAAATAGGGAATAACTACTTTATCGCCCTTACATATCTTAAGATGGGCAAAAGAGATCAGGCTTACCCATATTTGAATAAAGCCACCCAAGCAGAATATCCTAATTATTATACAGAAAAAGCAAAAGAAGGTTTAAGATATGTGACACAAGAGCGGGGTTAGGACGGTAGCCCATCTTCCTAGGCCGGCGCAAACGGTCTCTGGGCAAAAAACGTTCTCTCGCCCTGAAAGAGTTTGCCCTAGGTATGGAGGGCCTTGAACGTTTTGTGAGGTATGAACCGCCTTACCGGGTTCTTAATGTTCATCCATCACAGGTACTTGGATTAATGATCACTAACTCGATTTTTTTCGCTCTGGCCCGGTTTACGGTATACATCGTCCCGCCGAACTTACCGTCAAAAACGGCGATCAGCCGTTGCGATTGGTCCACAATATAACGGTTACGTTTCAGATAACAATCCTTATGAAACTTGAGGCTCACATAGGTTTCCCGGTCACATTGGACAAGCAGCTCGAAGTACCTGTCCCGGTCTTGTTCGGGCCAGTGAACGGCCTGGGTCTCGCAAGCGATATTTCCGGATTTTTCTCCATAAAGTTGACAGGAACTATGATAAGTCAAAGAGAATAAGAACAAAGTTGGTTATTTTAGCCAAATAAGAATAACGAACAATCTAATGATTTTTACACAAACCTATAACGACGGAATTATTAAAGAAAACCAATAAATTAGATACAAATCTCTGGGAGGCACATATGGAAAAAAAGAAAACCGGTGATCGGCGGCAAGTATTGTCATTACAAGAATAAAATGTACCAGCTGTTGTCGGTTGCCACACACAGTGAAACTAAGGAAAAGTATATCGTCTATCAGGCATTGTATGATGATTTTAGGGTATATATCCGTCCCTATGACATGTTTTTGGGCGAAGTAGATCATGTGAAATATCCTGAGGTTACGCAAAAATACCGATTTGAGTTAGTCGAGGAACCAGAGCGCTAATGATGATGATGATTGGCGGAGCGATCCGCAGAATAGAAATAGAAGGAGAAATATGCGACTATTTATTGCCATCAACTTTGACGACCGAACAAAGGAACATCTCCTTGCGGTCCAGCACCGTCTGCATGAGCTAGGGCGCGGGAATTTCTCACCGCCGGAGAACCTGCATCTTACACTCGTTTTTTTGGGCGAGGTCGAGCCACGGCGGGAGTCAGCGGCACGGGAAGCGATGGACAGCGTAACTGTACTGCCCATGAAGCTGGCCTTTGACCACGCAGGACGCTTTCGTCGTGAAGGCGGCGACATCTGGTGGCTCGGGATTGGAGCGGACAAGGCGCTGACGACCTTGCAAAGAGAATTGAGCACTAACCTGCGCAACAAAGGTTTTAGGCTGGAAAATCGCCGCTTTGCGCCCCATATCACCTTGGCCAGGCAGGTCATTCTCCACAGAACTCCCGATGAGGGCCAGCTCTTAGCAACTCCCTTTGCCACAGAAGCCGATACCGTCAGCTTGATGCTGTCGGAGCGCATCAAAGGAAAGCTGACCTACACTGAGCGCTATGCGGTCAGTGCCAAAAGGTAGAGAGGAAGCGTCAAAGACAAATGTGGTTAATTTATCCAAATGGGAAAGTCTTGTGTTTCCATGCAAACGGTGAGTGAAAAACATAAATCATAGGTTTTTGTGGGGAAAGATGAGGTTTTATCGAATGAAAAAAATGATACTTGGGTTGGTTTGTGTTGTTCTAATCCTGTTATTGGTATCAGGCTGTACAGCAAAACCGGGGCCTGCCACAGGTCCTGCCGGATCTACTAAATCATCCCCGGGAACCGAAAATACCGGCAGCCAAGGAAAAACTGAGTCAGAATCGCAGGAGACCGGAGCTTCGGGAGTGGCCGTCTCAGATGAAAAAAGCGACAGCATGCACAGCGGGAAGTTTTTCGCCAAGAACGGCAACGTCCTGATTTATTATGCCGAGCTGCAGGACGGGATTTATATGGCCGATACCGCAAAGAATACAGTACGGCGACTGGTAAAGACCGATTCTGTGAATAAGCTCTACTTTGACGGCACCTATGTCTACTATATGCCCCACTATTATAGGGGACGGGGTATTTTTCGTGTTGACCTCGAAGGAAACGCAGAAAAGATCTGTTCGAATTCTTCTCTGCAACTATGGCTGACCGATGATCAGATTTATTTTACCGATCAGATCGGCTTTGACGATATCAACCAGACCCCGCGCGGAAATCTGTGTACCATGAATAAAGATGGCACCAACATTCAGATTTTGCTCAAGAACGTCGGAAATTATTTCTCCATCCAGGACGAATGGATTTATTACACCCACGTGAATAACAGGGACCTCTACAGGGCGACCTTGGACGGGAGTCACAGCGAATTGCTGGCCGAAGGGCGCACCTATATCTCCGCAGCCGACAATAGTTATCTGATCTATACAGATTACGAAGACGGTGAAGCGCAGCATTTGCTGAATACCCGAACCAAAGAAAATATCATCCTGGGACAGTTTGGCGGAGGCAGCCGGTATAACGGCCAATTCTATATCGTGACGCAAGAGCGGGGTCCGGACAACCGCCCATTTTCCACAGGCCGGTCAGTATTCCAGGTCGATCAAGAAACAGGGAAGGCAGTAAAACGCGCTTTTCTGGAAATAAATAGGTTTGGGCTCGATGGCATGTACTATGTGTTTAATGATTGGCTCTATTTTTATACGATGGAAGGCGGGCCTACCAGTCACAAGGGGACGTATCGGGTAAAATTGCCTTGCGATGATTATGAAGCAGAGTATGTCGTTGACGGATATCTTTACTATTTGGACGGCTATGGCTATTACATTGAGGAAGGCGAGAATACCCAGCCCATTACGTTTGCCCGGATCAATCTGCAAACCGGGGAAATCACCCGCTGGCCGCTTAACTAATTAGTGAGTTAATTTAACCAAAATCTGATAGAAAATAGAGTCTGCTGTTGCTGTATTCTAGTATTATAAGACATAACATTTCGAAGTTCTTCTCTGGAGAAGGTAGAATATAAGTTGGATGAGGGGGATTGATGTGATTAAGGGTAATAAAGAGCTCTTCAAATATTTGGGAATAATATTCGTATCTGTGCTGCTAACCTGCAAGCTGCCCAGAGATTCATATTCAATCATGCAATATGTAATCAGGCCAATAAGATTCGAGAATTCAGTTCTTTATTTATCTGGAATAATTCCGTTGATCATATTCGTTATTGGTATAAGGGGATTATTTCGCTTAGAACGTTATGCCAGTAAAAGTAAATTACTGATATTTTTGACTGTAATTATCCTGGTTGTCCCGATAATGAGGAGTTCAGTGGAAACAGTAAAAACAGCGTATTTCTGGACAATAAATGATGGGCTAAAGTCTATAGATTTAAAGGATGCGAATTTTAAAATTATAGATGTAACAGGTAGTAAAGCGACGATGAAAATAAAACTAACATTAATTGATCATGGCAGGGATATAGCAGATTTTAAAGTTAGATTATCTATGCCGGGATCATTAAAGAATTACTTTGATACAGAATTTATTGAATTTGATGAACAGTACAAAACCTTTGGCCATCGCAATATTTTCAGCATTGATAAAAATATTACAGTCAATTTAGCGGATGGTTGTACCGTTGAAGAAGTACTTGATTATCATTGGCACTGGGAGACATTCAGATACGATCTCTATAATGAGAAACAATCAGTAAAAATGATATATCATGGAATATAGAAAATAGGAGAATATTCCTGTCAATTAGTCATTAAAAGAGTTGATCCGGTTGATTGGGGTTCGATCTATATAGTTTCATCTTATTTGATGTCAGTAGCAAATGAAAACCACGAATACAATTAGAGCTTTAAACGGACGTTATCAGAGGAGAACTACATATGATCAGACAGTGTGGTTTGAACGAGATTGATATGATTTTTACAATAATAAACGATGCAACTCAAGCTTACAAAGGGACTATTCCGGCACCGCCGGGGTTTTAAACTGAGGCAGGGGGTAAGGATAAAATGAAAAAAGCTACACGGGTTCTCGTGTTCATATCGGCCATTCTAAGTATCTTAGTCGTGACTGCTTGTAACAGCCAACACAATACGCCGGAAAACCGGCCTCAGCTAATTGACTATAACGAAGCCTTATATCAGCTTAAAGATACTTATACCGGTGATAACGTTAAAGTCCACACGATAGTGAATACCTTGTCCAACGTGGAATCTTCTCTAAAATCACTTGAATTCACACTGGAATTGGAAACTGACTGGGAACCTTATGGGATTAAAGTTTTTTACCGGGTAGACAGCAGAACAAATTACCGTTTCCAAGAAGATATCGAAACTGCTTGGCATAAAAATGCGGCCGTGATATTCAGTCTTATTCCCAATGCCGGAGAAATAACGTTCCATCTGCAAGATGAATACGGTGTCTTTGCTGTTTCTTATTATAATAGGGAAAATTTAAGCGAGTGCCCAGGTATGGAATATTTTACAGACGATAACGTGCAGAAAGCGGCAGACAGTATGGAATCTTTTTCTGCTTATCTGCTTAAGGTTGCGGAGATTAAAAATGTCAGTGAGTTTTACAGTGCCGAACAAAAGCTGTTTAATGAACGCGCCCGGCAGGTATATGACATCATCGGCGACGACTATGATTTTTATCTTAATGAAGGTGCGGATTTTTCGGTGCTCATAACGAACGAATTTATCGATACCGCTCCCATTAAGGTATTGACCGGACATAGGGAACGGCTCCTGGGAGCCGTAGGCAGCGAGGTTGATTTCATTATCTATGGTACCAGGAACTATAAAACCGGCGAATGGAACGGGCCGCCTTACCTGTTTCTGTTTGACGGGGAGAGATTAGTTACCAATGTTAACCTGGAGACTTACGATGGGCAGCGCGAGGTTCAAGAATCCTTAAGTGCTATCGAAAAAATGGGGATTCTCAAGACGAAACTCAGCGTAAGATACCGGCTGGGTGAAGGAGGAGATAAAACCGTTGAATACTATGTCTGCAGTCATAAGAGCGGCCAAAAAGATTTGCTGGATAAGCAGGACAACGTAATCCTTGTCGGCTTTGCAAACTATGACCTTATATTAAACTATATCTTTGCCCAAAAAGGCGGCAAGTGGGGTCTTTATGACCAAAGCGGCAAGCTGGTCCTGGAGCATCGCTATGAGGAAATATTAAACCCCAATATGCCGGACGAATACAAAGTCAACGGTCTGGTGCGGGTCAAAGCAGGCGGCTTGTGGGGAGCTATTAATCAGGATGGAAAACTCTTCATCCGGCCGCAGTATGATTTTATCCATATGACTTACTATGAAGAAGTAGAACCTTTTATTAAGGTTGAGAAGGATGGGAAATTCGGCTATATCACCTGGGATGGCCAACCGCTGGTCGATGTTATCTGGGATACGGCCTTTATGGATGTGCTCAACGACTCGATTGATACGATCTTTATCAAGCAAGGCGATAAGTGGGGCGGCATAAAAGTAATCGGCGAAGTCGCTCAGCCGGTGGACTGGAACCTTCAGCCGTCCGAAGAGGCAAAGCTATCGTTTAATCATTGGTTCTATGATTATCAGTGGGCATTTTATAAAGACCAAATACGCGACGGGAAGACGGATATCAGCTGTGATACCCTGATGTTCTTCTATGATTATTTCTCCGAGAACAACATGGAACTTCGCCTTCTCCCTGAATTCTCAGCAAACGGTAGTGTTCTTTACGAAATCACAAGTCTGGAAAAAGGACGCTCCCAGGATGGCCAAGATACCTGGAAGGCCAAGATTAACGGCTATTACTTTCCTGAAGGTGATGGCTTGGAAGAAGATGAGAATCAATCGGAAAATGCCAAAGCCGTTTGGCAGGAACTGAAAAAACCGGATAATAAGTATTATACTTTCTCCCAAATGCGCGACAGAATGCTGCTGCAGAATCCGAGTGAAAAACTAAAGGTAACCAGTGAATGGACCATTGAGTTTATTGTTAATGAGCCGCTGGGCGATATTAATTTCACATATCTGTCCTGCGACAGTACCTGGCCAGGGGTTTAGGATGGGCAGGATTACGCCGAATACCTGCTGCAAGAAAGAACGTTCAGGCGGTCTTGGCTAAATACACGCTGGAATTCGCCGGCGAGGCGTGGACATATGGGGAACTATTTAAGTGATGATGGGCATATCTTGGGGAGGAGGAATTTTTGATGCGAAGAAAGATGTATCTCCTGATAACCATTTTGCTTTTTGCCCTAGGCGCGGGCTGCAGCAGTTTTCAGATAGGCGATGCGGCAGAACAACTTAGCCAGGCTGACAAAGACGCGACCGTTGAAGTTGTGACGAAGCATCTGGAGGGCAGAAAAAACGATTTTGGCGTGATCAGCCTTTCCATTAATAGTGTCCGGGCGGTTGAAAACGCCCAGCATCTGCAAAATATTCTGGAAGATGAAGATGCCGCTAAAATGGTACTGACCAAAGAAAACATCGCCCTGGTGGACGCCTATATCAATGTTCAGTATGACGGAACCAAAGTACCTGACCAAAGTGGGGAAAACGTATATATCGGCTTCACTCTCATCCGCCAGGATAAAGACAGTCCCTGGCTGATCAATAATTACGGCCAGGGTCTGGGCGGGGTTACTTTGATGAATTTAGAGAATCCCTATCCGGAGAGGAGCGCCGAGCTTTATGTCTGGAAAAATAAAGCGCTGACCGGCAATGATAACACTTATTTCACAATTTTGTGCGAGCAGACAAACGAAATAAACAATAGCAGGACAGCAAGTGAGATTTACGATCTCGCTAAAGCCAGCGATGATCTTAATTACATTAATCGGTGTCTAAATGGCATTCCCAACTTGACTTATCTGGCTGTCTATCAAATGAATACCACGGATTTCACTAAGCAGGAAATGACGAATATCGCCAATCAACTTGTCATCAATACGGATAATCACAGCATCAGCATTGGGCTTTGGGAGGAGCCGGAGTCAGCAACATGCTCGACAACTGAAGCCCCCCAAAATCCAGAGATTCCCGTCGGTATTCACCTTGCATGTCTGGAGTGGGGTACAAACGTAATTTCTTTGACCAAGGATAAGCAACAATTGCTATCCGGGCATAACTGGTATTCTGAATTTGAAAAAATGGCTAAGGAAATAGCCCTGGATGTAGAGATGAACCTGTATGCCATGGATGGTATGTACACCATCACCCCCCAGGAACCTGTACAAAAAGTACGTTATGCCAATCTTTCCGAATATTCTACTCCCGACGGAGTCATCGATTGGATTGCCATAGGCGGAGACTGGCGGCCTTTCCCCTGTACGGTTCGTTATGAAACATACACGCTGGAAAGCCAGCCGCAGAACAAAGTTTGGACGAATCATTTTGCAGGGATGTTGACGGAGGATATATCTGATACGCCTGTCATTATTAGCGAAGCCTGGTTTTTTGATCTTGACGGGGATGGGAAAAATGAAGCTTTTGTGAATGCACGCAATACAGTACCCGGTAAAATAGATGCCGCAGCGAATCCTCCGTCAAAAACGCGAACAGGAGTCTACAGCTTTTGCACCTTATTCAGCGAAAGCCTGGGAACTGTAAATCTTGACAGCAACAGCTGGTTTATAGAAGCTGATTTCTCAAAAAAAGGGATAAGCACTTCTTACACTGAGCCGGTAGGAGAAAAATATTTTCATAATGATGTTACAGCCATTCAGTATGGGAAAAACGGGGAGTATATTCTATCACCGATTTTTAACAAAGGCCCCCATGACCCTCCGCCACGAAGCTATCCAATTGTTGCTGATATTGACGGAGACGGACAGGCGGAACTTCTGAGATTCCGTACGCAGGTTTATGGACCGCTGAATGTCTATGCATTACAGGACGGAGAGTTAGTTCTCAGATATGCGATTACGGTAAGCGCCTAAAAGGTATTGCTCATGAAATCTTGATGTTTTAAAGGAATGTGCATATGAAAAATTTTAAGAATGAAATGATTTCGGTATTATTAATGATCCTCTTGTTTTTGTCTGCTTGTTCACCTGCGCCTTCGCCCGCGCCGGATTCGTATGACTCCGAAACCGCGATCAGAAACGGCGATGTCGTCAATGTGCACGGCCAAACTTATAACGTTGAGCAACTCGATGCTTTTATCGACATTGTAAAAAGCGGACACAATGCTAAGGTTCAAATCACTGAATATACGATTGAAGGCGATCCGATTATTCAGATCCTGGAATACGACGGCAAAGTCATCCACTATACTTATGATGATTCCAGGGATAAGTTTGGTGGAAGCGATAAAGGCAAAAAACAGAGTGAAATGGTTGATATTCTCAAAGAAGAAAATCAGGACACAGTCACTTGGTATCTGGTTGACGCCCAGGGGAATAAAAAGAATATTTTCCTAATACAGAATACGGAGACTGCCGAAGTCACCGCTTTGGTCGAAGGCTCCGGGGAAGGTATTATTAATGATTTAATGAAGCACCCCGAGTTGATTCCCTACGACGGAGTTTTGGGTGGAACGATGGGTTTCTACGACACTGAAGGCATCCAAGTACTCTCCGACCGTTGGGTTTTTGCCGGTTTTGATGATGGGCATATCAATGGCTATATGCTGCTCAGCTATCGTAATAATGACGGGAAGATTTACTGGGAGGTCATCGATTCCTATTTAAGCGGGGAATAGGCTTGGGGAGGAGGAAAGTAAAAATTCAGGAAGAATTTATACGTAAAGATAGAATTGTTTGATAAATAACTTCAGGGTTAGGTATTATGATCAAAAACGAATTGGTCAATCAAAGTATTGATTACATCATGCAGCATTTAGACGAGGAGATTTCCATCGAAGATGTTGCTTATCATTGCCATTTCTCAAAGTATTACTTCAGCAGAGTATTTAAGGCGGCGACAGGAGAAAGTATCTACGCCTTTATCAAACGTTTAAAAATGGAACAAAGCGCGTTTCGACTGAAGGTTGAAAAAGAAAAATCCATTACCGACATCGGATATGATTACGGCTATAGTCCGTCCAATTTTAGTTCGGTATTTAAGAAGCACAATCATCTTACTCCGGCTGAATTTCGCAAAGAGAAGAATACGACGTGTGCGCCCCATCCATTTTATCCGGACAGGCTTGCCAGGTTCCAATCATTTGCCGAATATAATCAAAAGATCCAGATACAGGACCTGGATGATCTTGTGGTAATCTACGAAAGGCATCTTGGAAATTATAGTGAGCTGGGGAAAAATTGGCGTGATTTCACAGAAAAATATCAAGAATATTTAAAGGAAGATACGCTTTTACTGGAAAGGTCTTATGCGGATCCCGCCATTGCTAGTGTCGATCACTGTCTCTATGATATCTGCATGACAGTTGACAGAAATTGTCTGCTTGCTAATGTGACGACGATTCAAGGGGGAAAATTTGCGGTTTACCGCTTTGATGGATTAATACACGATATTTTTCCCGCTTTTCAAGGCATGCTTAATATTTGGCTGGCCAATAGTGGCTACGCAATGGATGAAAGATATGGCTTGGATATCTATCGGGCTATCGACAGGGAAAATGGGCATGTGGTCATGGATGTTTGCATACCGGTGAAATAGAGCAAGAATTCAGAAGTGAAGAACCAGACTTCTTACTATAATGAAAAATGATTGAATTGAAAAAATGGAGGATTTAGAAATGTTTGAAATAAGGAGAATTCAGGAAAACGTTATTTATGGCGCAGTCAAAAGCGCGAGCAATGATGAAACGGCAAGAGAAATCGTCTATGGAAAAGATGAGTCGGCACGAGCAGAGGACAATCCGACATGGGTGAAGTCGGCGATGAAGCGATTAGAAAACCATTTTGATAAGCCGGCGGTCAAGCAGATCCGAATGCACTGTCAGTGCGGATATGGCATGGATGAGAAATTGGCGCTGGTGAAAGAGCTGCTCGCATCTTCTTCGAGCCTGGACGAGTTCGGGAATTCAGACAAGGCGAAAGCAGCGGGGTTGTCTTACGTTGGCGGAGAACTCTATCTGCAATTTCCTTTCTGTCCATGTCCAATGCTTGCCGATGTGGATCGATTAGATACCGATACGTGGTGTCAATGTACGACCGGGTATAGTCAAGTCCTTTTTGAAGAAGCCTTTGCGTGTAAAGTCGATGTGGAATTGTTAAAAAGTGTAAAAATGGGTGATGCGATATGCCTTATGAAAATAATACCACAAGGGCCGATATGGGGAAATGTTTATCATCGAAAAGATGGTTGATTCCCCGATAGCCCCGGTGATTTATTCTGTAAAAATGTCACTATTGATTTTGTATTTCCGTCCTTTGTTTTCACCGGTTGCAAAAAGGATACGTTTTTCAGTAAACGATTTTAAATAATTGCGGACGGTTGAGGGCGACTTATTTAATAATTCATTGGCGTTTTCCGGGGTGATAAAATCAACTGTGTTAAAATATTGAAGCAAAACATTTAAAACTGTTTTTTCGCTCTTGGTCAAAAGTTTCAGATATTCATGCTTGATGTCGCAATTTTTAGCTGTATCAGCAGAAAAAGCATCAATGGTCTTGGAAATTATCTCGAGCATAAATTCGATAAACGGCGTTGAACTGCTCGTCTTTCTCGATTGTTCAATCGCATCATAGTAACGCTGTTGATTTTCAAAAACTAAGGTTTCGATTGGAATAAGCTCAAATAATTTATTGTACTGATAAAGAATAAGTGACTGCCAAAGTCTTCCGATTCTTCCGTTGCCATCAGCAAAAGGGTGAATTGTTTCAATCTCATAGTGTATTACGCAGGATTTAATAATTGCGTTTAACTCTGACTTTTTAGCCCAAGCGAACAAATCATCTATCAAGTTTGCCACAAACTGCGGTCTTGCTCCAACATGAATAACCTTATCGCCTTCATAAACGACGACGTCGCCGCTTCGGAATTTTCCGCTTTCACTTACAAGATTTTCGGTTAATATCTTATGGGCAAGTAGAAATGATTTTTTATCATAAGGCTTAAAGCAGCCAATTTTAAGATATGCGGAATAGGCGTTTTTCACTTCAATAATTTCGTTTGGAGGAGCGACAACCCGCTTGCCATTAATAATGTCTGCCACTTGATTTTCAGTCAATGCATTTGCTTCGATGGCGCAGGAGGAGTTAACGGATTTAATTTTGCTTGCTCTACGCAGATACAAATCTTTTTTTTGATCGATATTTACTTCTAACTTGCCGAGTTTGCCTGTGATTTCCGCTAGGGTGTTAATAATATAATCCGTAATCTCAAAAGGCGGTTGCGCCATAATCTTGCCCTCCGATGTATAATTCTTATTTCAGTATAGCATTCCAAGAAAAGATTATCAAGAAAACTGGCGATATATTAGGCGATATATTAGGCGATATAAATGAGAAACAATCAGTAAAGATGATATATCATGAAATATAAGAGTGTAGCTTATAAAGACATCATCTCAGACTTTTAGGTTTGAGATGATGTCTTTTAATGATTATTTACAAACTGTTTTATTTGACCAGGGTCAACGCAATGAACGTTTAAATTTCATAATAGACATTGATAGATGAAAAGTATTTGTGTTCCATAGAAAATAATAGGTCGTCATTTATTAAGCTGTCACCACCAAGGACATAAATATTTCTGGTTAACTGATTTAAGATGGTATTATACTTCGCCAAGTTCGGCGGAGTGTTCCCCACTAAAATAATCGGGCTATTGGTAGAAGCTGCCAGAACCGATCCGGCCAGGGCATCCGGGAAATTCTTGCCGCTGGCAAAAAATACGGTCCCTGTATCCATCCCCATATTTTTGGCGACTCCCAGGGAGGTATCATAACGGTCTGCTCCGCCGTAACGTACAGCATCCGGGAGCTGTTGCAGGATACCGTCCGATACAACACCGGTCCCGCCGATGACGAAGGTCTTTTTAACACCCAGTTCGGTAATTGCCGTCTGGGCGGCAGGTGATAATTCATCAGGTCTGGTCAGGATGATTGGCATTCTCTGATACCCGGCAGCTGAGGAAACGGAGAGGGCGTCGGGATAATTCAATCCGTTGCAGACAACCGCTTTCTCGCCGGTTATTAATTTATGATCATAAAGATATTGAGCAATTTTGTAAGAAGTATCAAACCGGTCCATGCCTCCAAGCCGGATGACCGAGTAACCGGCGTTCTTCAATTGATTACTGATATTATTGGAAATAGCCCCTTCACCGCCAAGCAGGTAAACGGTCTTGGGACTGAGGCGTTCTATTTCTGCTGCGGTTTCGGGGGAAAGTGTATTTTTGTTTGTCAAAAGGATCGGAGCGGCAAGGCCGGCAGCCAACGGAGTTCCGGAAAGCGCATCCGGAAACGAATCGGCTCTGGCCAAAACAACTGACGTTCCATACCCGTCAGGCAACCCGATATTTGGAAACATACTTGGCAGCAACCCATAAGGCCAACCGCTGTTGGAAATCTTCACGGCGGTTTCGAAACGGTTGTCTCCACCCAGACGGTGTGCTGCCGCAGTATTTTGATCAAGCAGAACATCGGAGAAGCTATAGCTGTAATGCATTGTGCCGTCGCCCAGCTGGCCGGTCAAGTTTGTTCCGTGGGCCTGAACGCCGGAGGGGGTAATGAGAAAAGCAGTATCCAGACCGGCGACGGCTTCAGAGATTGGCCCCATATACATTCTTTCAGGCTTATCATAAAAATCAATTGGACGCTCACCCTGACTAATACGACTTGTTGTATTATCTCCCCAAGCATAGAAATCTGAATAGTAAAAAGCAAATGAATTATTCGATCCGGCTATTACTTTGGTTAATTTGTTATTCCAACTCATCTCAATATGAACAGGTCTATATTTTGGCTGATGGGTATTATCACCAATCCCAAGCTGACCATAGTCGTTATTTCCCCAAGCATAAGCATCTCCGCCAGTGTCCAGCGCCAGACTGTAGTTATAGCCTGCCGATACTTGCTGAATCTTAGGTAGCTGTGTTACCTGAACGGGAGAGTTTCTTTGAAACCCGTCACCAATTCCTAACTGACCAGACATATTCCCGCCCCATCCCCAGACTTTACCGTTCTGATCAAGTGCTAAAGCATGGTCTGTACCGGCTGAAACCTGGGTAATCCCGGTAAGATTAGGAACTTGGATAAATGTGAGTCGTTGCTCTGTACTCCCGTCCCCAAGCTGGCCACTGGTATTGTTTCCCCAAGCCCAGACAGTACCGTCGTTTTTCAAAGCTAAAGCAAAATCTGTTCTTGCAGATATCGCCTTTACGGAGTCCAGTACCTGAACCGGTGTCATTTGATAAAGATTATCGGGTGACAGGGTCAGACCGAAGGACCACAGTTTACCGTCCGTTGTCAGGACCAGGCTGAATCCCAACCCGGCGGAAACCGAAGAAATCACATCTTTGTCAAACGGGATTTTCACCGGCATAAGACGGGTAATTCGGGTACCATCCCCGAGTTCCCCGAAAGTATTATCTCCCCAGGCATACAGTTCTCCGTTCTTGACATAAAGCGTATGCAGTACGCCGGGACTGACCATCTCCTGAGCAGAATTAAGCGCCAGTGCCGACGCCGGTGTAACATTCCCAAAAATAAGTAAAAAGGACAGCAAAATTATTGCCATTGCATTTCTGATTTTCAATATTTTCCCTCCATAAAAATTACTTGATAAAAGCAAAAGATTCATACTAAAAACTATTGTAAAGCAGCAAGCGTTGAATATCATTGCAATATTGTTGGTAAGAAAGGTAAAATTAACAGGATATAAAAGAATTAAGGAGAATAATAACGTATACGTTGGATTTACCCATATTACATTAGAAAGCCGGGAGATAATTGTCAATGACACAGCTGAAAACGCAAGCAATAAAAGCACTTAATGCCTGCTTTTTGCCGGGAACCTTCGTTATTGATGACGTTGAAAATCAATCTGCTCATTCAATTAATACATGGATAGAGGCATTTGAAACGGATAAATACAGCGCCTTATTTCATTTGGGTTTTTTGCCAAAGGAGAAATGGTTTTCGCCTTCAATTGAATATCTTCACCATATTGCCGAAATGCTGATCAAAAAACTAAGTCAGCAATCAGAAATCGAATTTAACCGGGAAACTGTACAAGTTGATTTATTGGAAGACGAGTTATATAAGCTTAAAGAAGAGCTCCCTTTTGTAATTGGTATGGAATATGTTGATGATCACTGGATTCGGGCGTTATGGGAAGCGTTACTTGATGTTTTTAAGTCGGAAATTAAGGACTATGATGGTACAGTTGCCAGATACTTTGTCGAGCATAATGCCAATATCAATGTGGCGGGAAGAGTATTTTTTCATCTGGTAGAAAATAAGGCACAGCAGTATCCATTTGCCTTTATGGCTACCTATTCGACAAAACCGGTAAAAAGTAAGCGCGCCGTACACACACCCTTGAAAAATGCCTTAGCGGAATTTGACGGGGATGAAAAGAAATTACTGCTGCTCATTTCAACGGTCATTAAGGCCGCCGAAAAGAGCTCTTTCATCTCAGAATTACTCGAAAGCGGTGAATTGTTCTCGCCTTTGAAACTCACCGCTGAAGAGGCGTATATATTTCTACAGGAAATAGCAATTTATGAAGAAGCCGGAATCATGTGCAGAGTGCCGGATTGGTGGCGTAAACGAAACAATTCGATCCGGCTTTCGGTCACAGTCGGAGAAAAAGAGCCGGCCAAGGTTGGTTTGGATGCCATTATGGACTTTTCACCCGTTCTGAATATTGGAGACGAGGTCATAACAGAGCATGACTTAAAAGCTTTTTTAGACATGGCGGAGGGACTGGTTCAATATAAAGGAAAATGGGTTGAAATTAACAAAAAGAAACTGGAAGCTGTTCTTTTAGCCTTTGACAAGGTGAAAAACCTGACGGAAGACGAGGACTTGTCTCTAGGCGAGGCCATGAGAATCGAATTAAATATGAATCAGTTATTGGATATCCCAGCTGATGAGATCGAGGTAGCGGTATCGAATGGCCAATGGCTCAGATCCTTAAAGGAAAGTTTGACTCACCCTGGCGGAATTGAAAAAGTCGGCACTGCGTCTACGTTTCAGGCAACGTTACGAGCGTATCAGGAAACGGGTTATCACTGGCTTAACCGGATGTCCCAATTTGGATTTGGCGCTTGTTTAGCGGATGACATGGGACTGGGTAAAACGGTTCAGATGATTGCTTTTTTGGAATATCGCAGAGTAAGCGGCAGCGGGCAGGCGCTCCTGATCCTGCCTGCCTCGCTGATCGGTAATTGGCAGAAGGAAATCGAAAGATTTGCTCCGGAAATGCCCTATCAAATACTTCATAAAAGTGATTTAAAAAGCGCTGAAACGCTCCAAATCAGGGATGGAGAATTTTTGTATATCACCACTTACGGGATGGCGGTCAGGTTGGAAGCGCTCCAAAACAGACACTGGGATTATTTGATTTTGGATGAAGCCCAAGCCATCAAGAATCCGGGAACCAAGCAGACCAAAGCCATCAAAGCGATTCCAGCCAAGATGCGGATCGCCATGACCGGAACACCCATAGAAAACCGCTTAAGCGACCTGTGGTCCTTGTTTGATTTTCTCAATCAGGGGCTGCTGGGAACAACCAAAGAATTCACCGAATTTACCAAAGGGCTTGATGATAACACAAGCGGCTATGCCAAACTGCGCAAGATGATCCAGCCCTTCATCCTGCGCAGACTGAAAACCGATAAAAGTATCATCGCCGATTTGCCGGACAAACTGGAAATGAACGCCTATACCGCATTGTCTAAGAAACAAATCGCCTTATATAAGCAACTGATTGAACAGATTTCAGAGAAGCTGGCAAGTTAGGTAAAAAAAGATGCCACTGTATTATTGATAAAAACATCAAATGG